>NZ_JAJKGM010000025.1:0-51938 GCF_021412605.1 Clostridium celatum | reverse complement strand
TTCCCATAAAAATTGCTCCCTCTATAGTAATGACAGTTTTATTATTTTAACTGTCTACTATAAAGGGAGCATATCAACGAGTTGGGGCTACTATTTTTTTTGATATTTTATCAAGAAGTAAAACTATAAATTTTAATAATACTATTAAGAATATGCTTGCTGTAAATAGTATTATCAAACTTTAATTATTTACATTTCATTTTTAGAAACAAATGTAAATTATACAGTACAATCTGGTTTAAAGTTTAAATAATTTTTATAAAGTATTTGACAATTAGTGTTTATACTAAAAAGATTAAAAAATTTTAATTTTTACTAATATTATATCAATTTAAATTATTATACAAAAAACAATTAAAAATGCTGTAGTTAAATAAATATTATATTAAGAAAAAGCTCACTTATCACTTAATACTGATACTGAGAACCACATCATAAGTAAATGAGGTTTTAATTTACGAGGTTATTATGAATAAAATTAATTTACTTACTTAAAATATAACTATATTTTAGATAAGGAGATTAATTTTAAATGTATAGTACTATATTATTAAGCACAATAATTAAATGTATTTTAATATATATTTTAGCACTGATTCTTAGTAAATTAATTGGTATTAAAATTATTTTACAAATGAATTTTTTTGATTTTGCAATGAGTGTTTCTATGGGATCAATGATTGCTAAAATTATAATTGATAAAGATCATGTAGTTTTTTCGGGAATTATAGCATTAATAATTTTTACATTGTTAACTATAGTAACTAGTTATTTAAATTTAAAAAGTTATACAGCTAGAAGAATAATAAATGCTAAGACTTTGATATTAATAGAAAATGGACGTATTATTGATAAAAATATGAAAAGACTTAGGATTACAATAAATGAGCTTATAATGAAGTTAAGAGAAAAGGATGTTTTTAGTTTAGAGGATGTACAATTTGCAATTATGGAGAGTAGTGGTCAATTATCGGTTTTAATAAAATCTAATAAGAAGCCAATAACTCCATATGATATGGATTTAAAGGTAAAGAGTTTTTCTTTAATAAATGATATTATAATTGATGGAAAAATAATAGATAAGAATCTTGAAATAGCAGGTATAGATAAAAGTTGGTTACAGTCTGAACTTAAAAGAAAAAATATAAAAAATATTGAAGATGTTTTTTATGCTGGTGTAGATAAAAATAAAAAGCTTATTATTTCAGAAAAGTATCCTAATGATTTTAATTCAGAAAATAAATTTGGGATTGAATAAAGGTTAATAATGTGCGATTATGGAAAAAAATGTATCAATTTAAAAATATTTATAAAAATAATCTTAAAAAGGTTGTAATTAAATAAATACTATGTTATTATAAGAGAGTAGCAAAGTTGCTAACAAAAAGGTTTCATTTAGGTAAATAGTTTCTCGATAATTAGAGATTATTATATCAATTTAGAATCTTTAATTTTAGGAGGAATATTTATGACAGATAAGACAATAACATGCAGAGATTGCGGAAGCGAATTCATATTTTCAGTAGGAGAACAAGAATTCTACAAAGAAAAAGGATTTGAAAATGAGCCAACAAGATGTGTAGCTTGTAGAAGAGCTAAGAAAGAACAAAATAGAAGATAATTTTAGATTGTTATAGGTTGTAGTTTAAACTACAACCTTTTTTGATGTTTTATTATAATAAAATAAATACTGTATTAGAAAAAATTGTATATTATATGCACAATCATACTATAAGTAAGTGAAAAAAGTAGTCTTGGTCAAGTAATATCAGTGGCTAAGACTATTTTTCTAAGTAAAAAATATCATATTACAAAATAGGTGAAATTAAAAAAAAGTAATAAATTGTTATTGACTGATACCTAAGGGGTTAGATTAACATATAAATTAGAGGTGGTTGTATGTTAATAAATGAAGTTTGTAATTTAACAGGGCTAACAAAGAAGGCAATTTCATATTATGAAAAGCAGGGATTATTAAAGCCTAAAAAAAGTAATAATGGATATAGGGAGTATTCAGAAGAAGATATAGCATTATTAAATGAAATATCTTTATATAGAAAACTAGATATAGCAATTAAAGATATTAAGGTAATAGTAAAGAGTAAAGATAAAAAATATATAATTAATAACATTATTAAAGATAAGCAAAATAAAGAAATTCAAATAAGAATGCAAAAGAGATGTTTAGAAAAAATAATAGAAAATAACTTTGAGAAAATTACCATAAAAGAATTGAATGATGAGATTATTGAAATTGAAAAAAATAATGGAGAATTCATTAAGAGAGAGTTGATTAGATCTTTTCCAGGTGGACTGGGAAAATATTTAGCATATCATTTTGCACCATACTTAAATGAATCTCTAGATACTCCAGATAAATATGAAGCATGGATTAATATTGTTGAATTTTTAGATAATGTTCCTGAGATAAAAATACCTAGATTTATTCAAATTGGATATGAGAATATAAATGATGAAATGGCAAAGAAAATAAGTGCTGGTACAAGAAATGAAATAAACAATATGTTAAATGCAGAAGGTGAAGAGCTAGAAAAGTATAAGCAAAAATTATTAGATAATATAGAAAAACAAAATGATAAATCATTATTAAAGGTTATGAATCCTTTTTATAAATTTAAAAAGCAACTTAATGAATTTTTTAATAGCAGTGGATACTATGATATCTTTTTACCTAATATGAAAATATTAAGTAGTGAGTATAAGGAGTATCATGATAAACTTATAAAATTAAATGATAAGCTATCTAAAGAGTTAGGGATTAAATATGATGAAAATATGAGGATAATAATATCTAGAGATAATGAGTAATGTTTAGGAAGATATGATTTTTATAGGACAAAAGAAAGCTTAAAAAGTCGGGATAGGGACCTTTAATGATGATAAGATTAGATTAACGAATTGGAGGGAGGTAAAAGTTATGGAATGGATTGAAAGTATTAGAAAGGCTATTTCTTATATTGAAGAGAATATTACCGAAGATTTATCTATTGAAGAAATTGCGGATAGAGTAAATATTTCTCCTTTTTATTTTCAAAAAGGTTTTGGAATGTTATGCGGTTATTCATTAAGTGAGTACATTAAGAGAAGAAGGCTTGCACTTGCCGGCAGTGAGATTTTATCTACTAATGGAAAAATAATAGATATTGCAATAAAGTACGGGTATGACTCTCCAGATAGTTTTACTAAAGCTTTTACAAGATTTCATGGAGTTACACCATCTGCTGTTCGGAAAGAGGGTGCAATGGTAAAATCATTTGTTGCTCTTAGAATAAAATTTTCATTGGAAGGTGGATATATTATGGATTATAAAATTGTTGAGAAGGATGAATTTAAGGTAATAGGTGCATCCAAGAAATTTAAGTATGACTCTGCATTTATGGAAGTACCTTTATTTTGGAATGAGCATATTTCACAAGGAAAATTAAATGAGATATGCGGAATGTACGGTATTAATATTGATGAGGAAATGGGTGGAAATGAATTTGAGTATCTGATTGCAGAAGATTATTCTACAGAGAAAGAAGGAATGGAAGGATATATAGTTAAAACAATTCCTAAGTTTACTTGGGCTATTTTCCCTTGTTATGGACCAAGCCCAACAGCGATTCAAGAGACTAATAAAAAAATATTTTCAGAGTGGTTACCAAATGAAAGAGAATATAGCATTGCAGCAGGTTATAATATAGAAATGTATACAGATCCAAGTCAATATAAAAAAGGAACTTTAGATGAAAATTACTATAGCGAAGTTTGGATTCCAGTAAAGAAAAATTAATTATATAAGTTTTTTAGTAATAGTAAAGCTATTAGGATTAATCCTAATAGCTTTTTTGGTTGGCCTAATTAGAAGATTCAGTAAGGCTAGCAATATCAAAGTTGCTATCACTAGAAAGGTTATTAGAAAGACTACTAAGAAGGTTAGCAAAATTAGTATTGGAAATGTTATTACTACTAAGGGTACTATTACTATAATTGCCGCTACTAAAGCTATTGCTGTTAAAATTGTTAGAGTCGATATTATCACACCACCCATTATTAAATCCACTACAACGGAAAATATTATTATAGCCTCCCCAAAAGCTACCTGGGCAAAAGCCGCCGCCACCAAATATTAACATTATTGCTAGTATATAAAGCCAAGCTCCACCAAAGCTGAATATACCATAACCATCACAAGGATTGCAGCAAGATGATGTAGTGTTGCAACAATTTCTTGACATGTATCTCATCTCCTATCATTAGATTTTATACTATATAGTATTTAGAAAAGATCAGTTTGTTTAAATTAAATAAATTATTTGTTAATATTTTACAAAAATAATAAGAAAGGTAAGGTAATATATAAATGAAAAATTTATCAAAGAAAATAATAAAGTTAAAGTAAAAAATAAATAAATGTATATAAATATATATAAATATATATAAATATATATATGGATGTTAAGGTTAGTTGATAGAAAATAAATAGTAAGTTTAATAAAATAAATGTAGGGGGTATGAAAAGTATGATTAGTAGGAATTTAAAAAGTCTAAGAAAAAAGAATCAATATACACAAGAGGATATAGCAGAGAAGATTAATGTTTCTAGGCAATCAGTAGCAAAATGGGAAAATGGAGAATCTACTCCTGATATAGAAAGTTGTATAAAGCTTGCAAATTTATATAACGTTAAATTAGATGATTTAGTTAACCATTCAGAGGAAAAAACAGGAATTGCGGTGCCTCCTAAAGGAAAGTATTTCTTTGGATCTGTTGTAGTTGGAGAACGAGGACAAATTGTAATTCCTAAAGAAGCAAGAACTATATTTAATATAAATACAGGTGATAAATTATTGATACTAGGAGATGAGGAAAGAGGTCTTGGAATTGTTCATCAACGTGATTTAATAAATTTTGTAGGAACTATGGGGGTAGCAATGAAGGATGAATAAAATTAAAACTTATAAAAAGGATGTAGAAAGATATGAGTAAAATAGTTTTTTTCTGTATTCCTGCACATGGGCATACTAATCCCACAATAGAAGTAGTGAGGGAATTAGTAGATAGAGGGAATGAAGTGGTGTATTATTCATTTAATGAATTTAAAGATAAAATTGAAGCTGCAGGTGCAAAATGTATTTGTTGTGATGATTATCTGCCAGAACTTAGACCAGAAGATGAAAAGAAAATAGGAAGGGATTTTCCAGCTTTAATAGAAATGGTTGTAGACACTACTTTAGCTTTAGATGAAAAAGTTTGTAATGAACTTAAAAACTTTAAACCAGATTGCATTGTATCAGATTCTTTAAGCTTTTGGGGAAAACTATTTGCAAAAAAACTAAATATTCCTTATATATGCTCAACAACAACATTTGCTTTTAATGAGTATACAGCAAAGATGATGAAACAAGGATTAAATGAAATAATGCATATGATTTTTGGTATGGGACGTATTAATAAAAAAATAGAGCTTTTAAGAAATCAAGGATATGATGTTAAGAATTTTATTTCTATTGTTACAAATGATAATGAGACAAATACCATTGTATATACATCAAAAGAATTTCAACCTATGGTAGAAACTTTCTCTAATAAATTTTATTTTGTAGGACCATCTGTTTCTAAAGTTGTAGTTGAGAGTAAGGAAAGAAATAGGAAGAGAATATATATTTCACTTGGCACAGTTAATAATAAAAATATTAAATTCTATAAAAATTGTATGAAGGCATTTGAAGACACTAATTTTGACGTAATTATGTCTGTAGGTAATGATACTGATATTAAGAGTTTAGGAGATATACCTAGTAATTTTAAAATTGAAAATACTGTTGAACAGATTAAAGTTCTTCAAGAAACAGATGTATTTATTACTCATTGTGGTATGAATAGCACTAATGAAAGTTTATATTATGGGGTTCCAATGGTGTTATTTCCACAGCATTCAGAACAGAAGATGGTAGCAGAGAGAGTTGAGAGTTTAGGTGCAGGAGTTATGCTAAAAAGAGACAAGATAGAATATATTAAATCTGCAGTTATTCAAGTTATGAATAACAGTGAATATAAAGAAAGAGCAAAGAGTGTAGCAAAAAGTTTTCATAATTCAGGCGGAGCAAAAAGAGCAGCTGATGCAATATTAAAAGTTATACAAGAAAGCAAATAAAATATATAATAATAAATTTAACTTTAATAGAATATTTTTAGTATAAGTGTTGGTGATATTATTAGTCATCAGCACTTTTTATTTTGTTGAGCATATGGAAAGTAATCTTATTAATAATTAATAAGAACTATTGACTCTATAGTTACTATAGACTTTATCATAGTTAAAGAAACAAAAATGGAGGTAAAATTATGATAAAAGAATTTTTAAAATATGCAGTTCCTTCAGCTTTAGCTATGTTTGTTTCATCGTTATATACAATAATTGATGGGATTTTTGTTGGACAAGGCGTTGGAGATTCTGCATTAGCAGCAGTAAATATAGTTATGCCATTTACTATAATGCTATTTGGAGTAGCAACTATGTTTGCAGTAGGTGGGGGAGATCTTGTATCTAAAAATATAGGAAGTAACAATAAAGAAAAGGCAGTAAATATATTTAGGCAAGTATTTAAGTTGTTATTAATATTAAGTATAGGTGTAAGTTTAATTTCTGTTATATTTTCAAAATATATAGTGAAGATATTAGGAGCTACAGATACATTAATTCCTTTAGCTTCAACCTATTTAAGATATTATAGTTTATTCTGTATTCCAAATTTAATTGGTATTGCTTTAAATAGCTTTGTTAGAAATGATGGAAGACCAAAGATTGCAATGATATCAATATTAGCAGGAGCAGTAACTAATATAGTTTTAGACTATATATTTATATTCCCATTACAATTTGGAATAAAAGGTGCAGCAATTGCAACGGGATTAGGACAAGTAGTAACAATAGGTATATTATTACCTCATTTTATAAGGAAGAAAGGTATATTAACTTTTGGGAATATAAAATTAGAAAAGAAAACAATAAAGGAATTTGTGAATATAGGATTTCCATCTTTCTTTGCAGAAGTAAGTTTTTCAATAATAATATTCTTTATGAATGTAGTATTAGTGAATTATGGAGGAGAAAAATCATTATCAGCTTTTGCAATAATTAATTATATAACAACTAATATTTATATGGTATTATTAGGATTATCACTTGGGGTACAGCCATTATTAAGTTATAATTATGGTGCAAAAAAATCAGACAAGATGTTAAAGTTTTATTCTTTAACACTTAAGGCAGCAGTAATAGTAAATATAGTATTTATTAGCATATGCTTTATATTTGGAAAAGGAATGATATCAATCTTTACTTCAGATGCTACAATAGCTAATATTTCATATATAGGTTTAAATTTAATAAATATTGGATTTGTTATGGTAGGATTTAATTTAACAAGTACAGTTTATTATCAAGCAATAAATATGCCTAAAATTTCCAATATTTTTTGCCTTTGTAGAAGTATAATATTACTGCCTTTAATATTATTTATTTTATCTAAATTATTAGGTATTAATGGTATATGGATTAGCTTGTTAGTTTCTGAACTACTAACTTTCATAATATTGAGGTATTCTATTAATATTAAATCTTATACGGTAAAAGCTATAGAAAAATGTAAATTAACTTAGGAGATTTTTAGTATGGAAACTTATTTTTCAGTTGGAGAAATATCTAAATTAACTAATGTTCCAATTCAGACATTGCGATATTACGATAAGATGGGGCTTCTTAAACCAGATTATATAAATAAGCAAAACAATTATAGATATTATTCAATTAATCAATTTATAAAAATTGATTTGTTAAAACAATGTAAGCTTATAGGCTTATCATTAAAAGAAATAGAAGAGTTGTTAAAAAGTGAAATAACGGCAGATTCTATGATAGAACTAATTGATCAACAACGAAAAGTATTAGATGAAAAAATAAAAGAGCTGGAATCTGTTAAGTCATATATTAATTTTTTAGAGGATAGGATAAAAGAAACTAAGGAAGTTGAAGAAAATAAAATTTTTATTAAGTATAATGATAAAAGAATAGTAAAAAAATATAATTGTATAATAAGAAATCAGAGAGATGTAGAGCTTAATTTAAGAAAAGTTTTATTAGAGGCAGAAAAAGAAAATTGGATATTAAATTCTGAAATAGTATTTGAAACATCGTTAGATATATTAAAAAGTGAGGACAAGGTAGTTTATACAGCTATAATGCTTTACAAGCATGAGAATTCAACTAAAGGTATAGATAATGTTGTATTACCAAAAGGAAAGTATCTTACAATGTATTATGATGATGGATATAAAAACAATTTAAAGTACTATCAAAAGATGTTAGATTATATTGAAAAAAATAATATAGAGACAGTTGGGAATTTTAATGAATTTTCAATATTATCAAGAATAAATGCGAAAGAGGCTGAAAAGTCAATAATTCAATTAGAAATACAAATTAAATAAAGTAAATAATAAAACAATTATTTTAAATTTTAGGTTAAAGCAAGTTAATGATATTAAAAGTATCATTGGCTTGTTTTATTTATTGAGAATATGGAATGTAATCTTATAAATAATAGGGCTAATTTTGTTTTAGCATTAAATTATTTAGGCTATAATAAAAGAAAAATATTAATTTAAAAGAGATAAAGGGGTAATTTTTATGGCTAAATTAAGAAAAATGCTTGGAACTGCAGAATCACCTTACATAGTTTCACTTATGAGACTTATTGAAACACAAAGTAAAGAAACAATAGCAATTTGGTGCATTAATTATGCAGAAAAAAATATTCTTCCTATTTATGAAGAATATGATTCAAAGGATACAAGATTAAAAAATGCATTAGAAGCAGCTCGTGATTACATAGAAGGTAAAATAAAGTTAGTAGATGCAAAGAAGGTTATTAGAGAGGCTAATTCTGTAGCTAAAGAATGGGTAAAAAATCCAGTGGCTGAAGTAAGTGCAAAAACTATAGTACAAGCGGTAGGTTCAATTCATAGATCTACACATTCTTTAGGTATGGCATTTTATGGAGCAGCAGCTATTGCTTATCATAAAGTAGGATTAAATGAAAGTTCAGAAACATACGATAAAATTGCTTCTAATGAATGTGAGAAAATGGAACAAGAATTGCGTAATATAGCTATTGAAAATGAAGAAAATCCAGCTAAGATTAATTGGAATTGTTAGCTATGACTTAAAAAATATTTACTTAGAAATGAGGCTTTAAAAATGGCAAAGAATAAGAAACGTAAAAACAATACAAAAAATAAAAAGGTTATTAAAAAAGAAAATAATATTAAAGAAAAAGGAATTTTTGATGCTTTTATAAGCAAAAAATGGGTGGAAATTATAATACATATTATTAGTGGAATAATATGGGTAGCGTTCTTAGCAGATTTTTTCACATTCAAAAATATACAAGGATATCCTAATCCACTACTATCAATTTTAGCATTAGTAACATTATTTTTAGAGTGGAGAGTTTATAAAATAAGACACATGTAAAATATAGATATGGACAATTAAAAGTATAAAAGATTGGATTAATTATTAAATTTAGGAGTGTTATTATATGGATAAAACAATAGAAAGAATAAGAAAGTTTAGGAATGATAGAGATTGGTCACAATTTCATACACCTAGCAATATATCTAAAGCTATAAGCGTAGAAGCAGGAGAATTATTAGAGCATTTTTTATGGGATGATAATTTTGATAAACAAGAGGTTTGTGATGAACTTGCAGATGTAATAGTTTATTGTGTTCATATGGCTGATTGTTTAGGTGTTAATATAGAAGATATAATAAATAGCAAGATGGATAAAAATGAAAAGAAGTATCCAGTAGAAAAGGCAAAGGGAACTAGTAAAAAATATACTGAACTATAAATAATATTTATAATAAGTTGATTTATATCAGTTAAAAGTTTTAAAAATATAGTTAAGGTATAAAATTATAAGAGATAATAATTAAGTTTATATAGCAGCACTAGAAAAAAGTAGTCTAGTGCTGTTAATTTATTTTATGAAAAATTAATATTAGTCAAGTAAATATATTTACTGATAAAGTCATTATAATATAAATTTCATATTTTATTTTTGTTTTCATAACTATGTATCCAAAATGCTTGTAAAAGTAATATAAAACTACAAAACCACACAGCTTTAATACTTATGGCAAGAGATATTAAAGTACCTGGAATAGCTCCAATTGCAAAGGAAAAGGTAAGAAGTGTAAAAGTAATTAATTTTTTTATAGATTCTCTAGTTTCCTCATCTAGTGCATTAAACAATAATTGACCAATATTTCTAATATTTCCTGTACATATAGTTGTATTAAATGGTATACCAAGACAGTTTCTAAATAAGCATAATTGATATCCCATAAAAAAAGAAACTAGATTAGTAACTATAACATCAGGACAATAAATAGGAATTAATCCTATAAAAAATAATGCAATTGATTCTAAAATAAGACCATATTTTCTCCAATCTCCTTTAAAATTAAGAGTGACAATTATAGCTTTAATTAATTGACTAAAGGTAGCACCTAATATACAAGCAATAATAGGAAGAAAGTAGCTAAGTGCATCTAACCAATTTCCAAGTGCAATATTAATTCCTAATTTAGACATATTAGCAGTATGCATATTAGCTAATATATTATGTCTAGTTATATAAGTGTAACCATTCATATAACCTCCAACAAAAGTTATTATCATCATAAATATAGGTTTTTCAAAGGGAGGTAATTTTGATGGTTTGTCATTTCTATTTTTCATATAACTCCACCTTTTTATTTAAATACTAATGATAATGACGTATATATTATGCCCTAAATTAGGAAAATATTTTAAATACATTTAAATAGTTAAAATATATGGAAGTATTAGATATTTTAAATTATTATAGTTAGTATAGATTTAAATAAATTTGAAATGGAGACAAATGATGAATAAAAAAGATAGTATATTAAAAATTACAGGATATGATAACTTTAAATGTATAGCAGATAAATGTAAATTTACATGTTGTGAAGGTTGGGATATAAATGTAGATGAAGATACATTTAATAATTGGAAAAGCCATGAAAGTAAATTTAATTATATTTTAAAAAATTTAAAGGTAAAGAATTCTGGAGAGAAGAAAGAATATTTTATAGATAAAGAGACTCATGATAAATGTCCATTATTAGATGAAAAAGGACTATGTGAAATAGTAAAAAATCATGGGGAAGAATATATATCTTTAACATGTCAGAGTTTCCCTAGAATAAAAAATAAATTTAAAGATAGAGAAGAACTTTCTTTATCTTGTGCATGTCCTGAAGTTGTAGAAATTATAAGCAATATCGAAGGAAAAATAAATATGATAAGTGAAGAGTGTAATAATTATTTAGAATCTTCCTTAGAGTTTAAGATTAGAGAAGCTTTAGTTAATATAATTAAGCAAGATGAATTGTCACTAGATTATAAATTAATAATCTCTTTTCAAATGTTATTAACTATCTTAGAAAATAGACATATGAATGAAAGAAAACTATTAAAAGAAGTAGATGAATATAAAAATAAAGAATACTTAAAAGAACTTATAGATATGTATGGTAAAATGAATTTAGATATTTACGAATCTATGGAAGAAATAAATAATTTGTTTATAGATATTGTAGAGAATTATAGAGAAGTTTCAGTATTAGAAGAGATTTTAGAAGATATTTCAACTTTTGCAGAAGAAATAGATATAGAATACCTTTGTGAGCAATGGGAGAGTTATAAAGAGGTATTTGAGAAGTATAATGACTTATTAGAAAATTGTATTATATCTAAGGTTTTAGGAAGCTGCAATAGTAATGAAATTGAAGAAATTGTGATGTCATTCCAATTAATAATATTAGAATATTTATTGGTTAGATATGCAGGATTTTTAAAATATTCTATTAGCGAAAATGAAATAGTAGATATTAAAGATATAAAAGATTATATAGTAGCATTTTCAAGAATTATTAGTAATAACTCTGAAGCAGTTATAGATTTTATAAGTGAAGGGTTTGACAATGAAATTTTAGAAATGGGATATATTTGTTTTATAAGTTTATATTAATAAAATTATGTATTTACATTTATGGTGAAGAAAAAGTTATTAAGCAATATAATTGACACCTAATATTATAAGAAGTATAATTAAAGAAATAAATGCTATGAAGAGAAGAGTAATTGTGAAGGAATATACAGAGAGTTTTCGGTTGGTGGAAAGAAAATTATGAAAGCACAATGAAACAAGCCTCGGAGCTGCATACGGATCTTATAAAAATTATTTATAAGTGATGCTATGACGTATGTTCACGTTACAGAACTAGAGTATGATTTGACCTAAAATTTTAGGGAAATGGTGTACTTGAAGAGCTTAAAATGGTGACATTTTAGGGAAAAAGGGTGGCACACGCGGAATTAGAATTTTCGCCCCTGTAGATTATTTCTACGGGGGCTTTTTTGACGTTTAAATTAAATTATAAAGGAGTAAGAGTTATGATAAGTAAAAGATTATTAAAGGATGAAAGGCCAGTATTTCCTAAAAAGGCAGTAGTTACTGCTGGAATGCCTTATGGAAATAAAAATCTTCATTTTGGTCATGTTGGAGGAATGTTTGTACACGCAGATATATTTGCAAGATTTTTAAGAGATAGAATAGGAAAAGAAAATGTTATTTTTATATCAGGTACTGATTGTTATGGTTCACCTATTCTCGAAAGCTACAGAAAGTTAAAGGAAAATGGATATGAAAAGACTATAGAAGATTATGTTAAATCTAATCATTTAAGTCAAAAGAAAACTTTAGAGGATTATAATATTAGCTTAAATATTTTTGGAGCTTCAGCACTTGGAAGAACAGCAGAATTTCATAATGAGGTTTCGAAAGAGATATTTAATACTTTATTTAACAATGGTTATATAAAAAAATTATCAGCATTACAATTTTATGATGAAGATAAGAAAACTTTCCTTAATGGCAGACAAGTAATTGGAAAATGCCCAATTGCAGGTTGTACTTCTGATAAGGCTTATGCAGAGGAATGTTCATTAGGGCATCAATATATGCCATCTGAATTAATTAATCCTATTAGTGCATTATCAGGAAAAAGACCAATATTAAAAAGTGTAGATAATTGGTATTTTACGTTAGATGATTTTATGGATAATATGAAAGAACTTAATGAGTTTTTAAAGAAGAATACAAATAGAAGAAAATATGAAATCAAAGCTATAGATGAATTTTTAAAGAAACCTGTAATATATGTTCCAAGAAAATATATTAATAATATTGAAGACTTGGAATTTAAACTTCCAAAACATGAAACTATAGATGAAGAAAAGAAACCTTCAGTAACTTTTGTCTTTGAAAGGTTAGAAGATAGAGATAAAGCTAAAGAAGTATTAGATAATTTAAATATTAATTATACTAGTGGTAAGACTTTAGTTCCTTTTAGATTATCAGGAAATATTTCTTGGGGAGTAAAGGTACCAGATAAGGAGAATTTAAAGAATTTAACTTTTTGGGTATGGCCAGAATCTTTATGGGCACCAATTTCATTTACAAAGGCTTATTTAGAAGAGAAGGGAGAAGATCCTGAAAAGTGGCATAACTGGTGGGAAGATGAAGATTCAATGGTTTATCAATTTATAGGAGAAGATAACATTTATTTTTATTCAATTGCAGAAATGGCAATGTTTATGGCTTTAAAAAAAGCTAAAGATGAAAAAATAGATATTACAGATATTAAATTGCCTCATATTGTTTCTAATAAGCATATTTTATTTATGGATAAAAAAGCAAGCAGTAGTTCAGATGTTAAACCTCCAATGGCAGATGAGTTATTAAAATTTTATACTAAAGACCAATTAAGAATGCATTTTATGAGTTTAGGATTATCATCTAAAAGTGTTGGTTTTAAGCCGCAAGTTTATATGAAGGAAGAAGAAAAAGTAGGGGCTGATACAGTATTAAAAGAAGGAAATCTTTTGACTAATGTCTTTAACAGAATTATTCGTTCATGTTTTTATACACTTCAAAGCTTAAATGAAAATATTCCTACAGGAGAGGTAAGTGAAAAAATAAAAGAATTAACAAAAAAATCTGTATTAGAATATGAAAGACATATGTATAATCAAGATTTCCATAGAATAGCTTATGTTATTGATGAGTATATAAGAGAGATAAATAAGCATTGGGCTAATAATATTAAAAATGAAGAATTTAAGAAACAATTATTAGTAGATTGTTTTTATGCTTGTAAAGTTATAGCTATATTAATTCATCCAATAGCACCAGAAGGTTGTGAAATGTTTAGGGATTATTTAAATATTGATGATGAATTATGGAATTGGGATAATATATTTAAACCTATAGAATTTTATTTTAAAGATGGCACTAATCATAAATTTAAATTTCTTGAACCTAAAGTAGATTTCTTTAAAAAAATGGAACATCAATATTAATCAAAAAGAAACTGCCAACATAAATAAGTTTAAAATTATTTATGTTGGCAGTACATTTTTATTTTAATCTAAATTTTTACCTGTAAATGCTAATGGTAAAAGCTCATCTAATGTATATTCTAAATATTCTTCTGTACTTTTTGCAATTATTATTTTAAATGTTTTTAAGTCACAAAACTCAGCCATAACTTGTCTGCATACAGCACAAGGTGCACAAAAATCGCCTTCTCCTTGTTTTACATCTTTTTTATTTCCTACAATTGCAATAGCAGTAAAATCTTTTTGACCTTCAGAAATTGCTTTGAAAAAGGCTGTTCTTTCAGCACAGTTTGTTGGTGTAAATGCAGCATTTTCTATATTACATCCTTGATAAATTGTGCCGTCGCTACAAAGTAAAGCAGCACCTACATTGAAATTTGAGTATGGTGTATAGCAAAATTTTTGAGCATCGAATGCCTTTTCTATTAATAGTTTTTTATTTATCATAAGTTTGCCTCCTTATTTCTTATTTAAAATGTCTACTAAATTATTATTAGGATTAGGGGAGAAAATTATATCAACAAGTTTATTGATATCTTTTACCTTAATAAATCCTTTATTATATTCAACAAGATTTTCAGATACTAAATCTTTAATAATTCGGTTAATACTTCTAATATTTGAACCTACACCTTCTACTAATATATCTTTATGAACTGTATTTAAATTATGTTCATCTAAAAACCTCCATAAAAAGAAAAGTACTCTATCTTTTAAATTGTAAGCAACATTTGCTTTACTATTAATGGAAGTATGATACATTTTTTGAGAAAGTTCTATATGTACATATAAAGAAAACTCACTGTCATATTTAATCCAATCTAAAAAAGATTCTTTAGAAATTTTAATTGCTTCACAAGGTTCAATTGCTTCTACATAATTCAATATTGGTTTATCAGCAAATATTTCAAGTTCACCAAATAATTCATTTTCACAATAAGTTCTCTCTAGGTATTTAACTCCAGTAGGAGTTAATGAATAAACTTTTACTTTTCCTTTTTTTATTATATAAACAGAGTTAGCTGGTTCATTTTGTACAAGTATTTTATCAAAAGTATTGAACTTTATATTTGTAAATTTGCTTTTTATATAATCAGGACAAGTGTTTAAAAAATAAGGTAAGTTGTTCATTTCAATTCTCCTTATTAAATAAAGTACATTAATTATATCATATTAATTGTATTAAATAAGCAATACTAAAAAAATTAAGGACAAATGTCCAAAAGTATTGGCCACAAATTAATATGCATTAAGAAAAGGGAATTTATTATTATAAGACTTATGATAATAATAGAATAAATGTTGTAGAGATTTACCACTAAAATATTTTTATAAATTAAATTTTCCTTAACAGAAATAAAATAATAAAAAATGTGTTAAAGTAAGTGTATAATGCTACAACAAGGAGGGATAAAAATGAATGAAAGATACGATATTGCCATTATAGGAAGTGGACCCGCTGGATTATCAGCTGCATTAAATGCAAAGATAAGAAATAAAAAGTTTATTATTTTTGGAAGCAAAGAAATAAGCAATAAACTAGTTAAAGCCCATAAGATAAATAACTATTTAGGGTTTTATGGAAAGAGCGGGGCAGAGATAAGAGACGAGTTTGCTAAGCATTTAAAAGCAATGGAAATAGAAATAACAGAAGAAAAAATTAATAATATTTATTCTATGGGTGACTATTTTGCCTTAATGGTAAATGATAAAATGTATGAAGCAACTTCAATAATATTAGCTACAGGAGTTAACTTTGGAAGGCCTTTTAAAGGAGAAGAAGAGTTTTTAGGAAAAGGTGTAGGATATTGTGCAACTTGTGATGCTCCTCTTTACAAAGATAAAGTAGTAACGATAATAGCTTATAATAAGCATGAAGAAGCTGAAGCAAACTTTATAGCTAGTATTGCTTCAAAGGTTTATTATATACCTATGTATAAAGAGAAAGTAGAAGTTGATTCATCAATAGAAATAGTAAATGATACCTTAGTAGAAATTGTAGGCGAAAACTCTGTTAAGAAGTTAGTACTTAAAAATAGAGAAATTGAAACTGATGGATTATTTATATTAAGAGATAGTATATCACCAGGTCAACTTGTTCCAGGATTAAAGATTAATGAAAATCATGTAGAAGTTGATAGACTTATGAGAACTAATATAGAAGGTTGCTTTGCTGCAGGAGATATAGTAGGTGCACCCTATCAATATATAAAAGCTGCAGGAGAAGGAAATATAGCTGCATTATCAGCAGTTACTTATTTAGATAAAATTAAGAAAAATTCTAAGGAGGAAAAATAAATGGCAAAAATAGTAGGATCAAATGAATTTAATAATGAAGTTAAGGACGGTGTTGTTATAGTAGATTTCTTTGCAGATTGGTGTGGACCTTGTAAAATGTTAGCTCCAATATTTGAAGAAGTAGGCAATGAAATGGAGGGAAAGGCTAAATTTATTAAAGTTAATGTGGATGAAGCTAGAGACATAGCAGATAAGTTTAGAATTTCAACTATACCAACAATGATGGTGCTAAAAAATGGAGAAAAGAAAGAAGTAAGTGTAGGATTTATGCCTAAGGAAAAAATAAAAGAAATGGTGGAAAAACATTTATAAATCAAGATAAAAAACATATAAAAAATTATAGTTACAAAGTGGAAGCCTAGTATATTACAAAAACTAGGCTTCCATTTATTTTTGATAAAAAAATATAAAAAGTCTATGAAAATAAATTTCGCTATAAAAATCATTTACAAAAATAAATTTTATTGATATATTTTTATTAATGACAAGTGTACATTTAAGGAGAAAATTTTATGGAAAAAAATAAATCTGTTATCGATATAATTTTTGCTGAATATAATAATTTCTTTGAGGCAGAGAAGAAGATTGCCGATTATATTTTGAATAATAGAGCAAAAGTAATTGAAATGACAATTTCCGAATTAGCAGAAGAAGCAGGATCAAGTGAAGCAAGTGTAACAAGATTTTGTAAAAAGTGTTATATGAAGGGTTTTCATCATTTGAAGCTTACATTAGCTCAAGAAATAGTAGATTCAAAAAAAGAAAAATTTAATATTTCAGGTAGTGTTACTGAAAGTAGTATAAAGGAATCTTTAAACAATATTTTAGCTAATAAGATTGAAGAATTAAAACAAACAATTTCAATGATTAATGAAGATGATTTAAAAAAAATATTAGAATTATTAAGAAATGCAAGAACTGTACAATTTGTAGCAGTTGGTAATACAATTCCTGTAGCTTTAGATGGAAGTTACAAACTAAATCAAATAGGAATTATGGCAGTTGCAAATACAATATGGGAGACTCAAATTGCATATACTTATAATTTATCAAAAGATGATGTTGTCATAGCAATTTCTAACTCTGGAGAATCTAAGAGATTAATTGATGTAATAGAAATAGCTGCTGAAAAAGGGGCTACTACTATATCTATAACTAATAGTGATAATTCATCTTTAGCAAAGATTTGTGATTATCATATTAAGACATCAACAAGAGAAAAATTATTTTTATCTGAATATTATTTTTCGAGAATTTCAGCTATGACAATAATTGAAATATTATATCTTTTCTTAACAGTAGGAAAGGATGATGTCTATAGGAACATAAGTAGACATGAACAATCAATAGCAGATGAAAAAATATAAATTACAAGTAAGATTACAGGGAGAGTGTAGAATTTGAAAAAAGCATGTGCAAAGGAAGCTTTAAAATATATTAAGGATAAATCTATTATTGGACTTGGAGGAGGAAGTACTATTTCCTATCTAGTTTCTTATATTAAAGAATCTGGATTAGAGGTTGAAGTTGTTACCCCTTCATTTAAAACTGAAAAACTTTGTATTGAAAATGGACTAAAAGTATTACCAACTTGGGCTGTAGATTCAATATCTGTTGCCTTTGATGGGTGTGATGAAGTAGACAATGATTTAGTGGCACTAAAAAGTGGTGGAGGAATTCATACAAAGGAAAAGATAATAGCATCTATGGCTGATGAGTATATATTACTTGTAGATGAAAGTAAGGTTTCTTCTAAGCTTGAATTTAAGTATCCAATTGTTTTAGAAATATTACCTGAAAGTAAGTCTTTGGTTGAAAAAAATATAAAAGCATTAGGTGGTAAGCCTAACATGAGAAGCAGTAGTGCGAAAGATGGATTTGCTATTAGTGATAATGGATTATTTCTTATGGATGTAGAGTTTGATGGCAAGGATATCGGAGATATATGTAAATTAAATGATAGTTTAAAAAGAATAGTTGGAGTTTTAGATACTTCTCTATTTTATAATATAGCAACAAAGGCATTAGTTGCATCTGAAAATGGAATAAGAATAATAGAGTGTGAAAGGTAGGGATTTTGTTATGAATGAAGAGTTTAGAGTATTAAGCAATGGGGTTAAGATGCCAAGTATAGGATTTGGAACATATAAATCTGGAAGTGATGAAGAAACAGCTAAAATAATAAAGTATGCGTTAGAAACAGGCTATAGACAAATAGATACTGCATCTTTTTATGGAAATGAAGTTGGTATTGGTAATGGTATAAAGCAAAGTAATATAAAGAGAGAAGAAATATTTTTAGTTACAAAGCTTTGGAATGATGATCATGGGTATAAAAAAACTATTGAAGCTTTTAATAAGTCATTAGAAAGATTACAAGTGGAATATATTGATTTATATTTAATACATTGGCCAAATAAGTTAAATGCTGAAACATGGAGAGCTTTTGAAGATCTTTATAAAGAAGGAAAAGTAAAGGCAATAGGAGTTTGTAATTTTAAAATAGGACATTTGGAAGAACTTAAAAAAACTGCAGAAATAATGCCAATGGTAAATCAAGTTGAATTACACCCTCAAAGCTCAAAAGAATATTTATTAGATTATTGCAATGATAATAATATACAATTAGTTGCATGGAGTCCTATAATGAGGGGGAGAATATTTTCAAATGAGCTGATAATAGGTTTATCAGAAAAATATAAAAAGACTATCGCTCAAATAGTATTAAGATGGCATATTCAAAGAGGAATTATACCTATACCTAAATCATCAAATGAAGGTAGAATAAAAGAAAATTTAGATATTTTTGATTTTGAACTTTCAGCAGATGATATGAATGCAATAAATAGCTTAAATGAAGGAGATAGTATATCAGTATCAACACCACCACAAAATTCAACATATCTTGAGTTTGATAAGTAATAAAAAAGAGTTATATAAAGGCAACATCGAAATTGATTTTATTCATAATTTTAATGTTGCCTTTATAAAGCTTTAAAGTAAAGTTTCTATACCATTAACATTGGCTTGTTCATTGTCATCAATAGGAATAACAATATATTTTTTACCATCAATTATTTTTGTTTCTATTTGCTCTACTTTTTCAGGATTTACTTTAACTACAATGTCAGCATTTAAATCTTCAGTAGTATCTTCTAAAGTATCATTAATATTAATATCAATATGAGAATCTATTTCATCTTCAGTTTTAGCTATTACAGTATCATTTTCAATATCATTAACTGTAGATAAATCAGAAGATAACTCAGTTGAATTAGTAGGGGCTTCTTCTAGAGATTTTTCAGAAGAAGTTATTAAGCTTTCTTGAACTATTTCTAATTTATTTTGAAGTATTCTTACTTGTTTTTCAAGCATTTCTTCTTTCTTCTTTTGAGCCTTTGCAGCAAGTGCTTTATTATCTATTAATATTTCTGCAAGAGGAGGAGTATCTCCAAAGTTTTCGTTATACGATTTTTCAATTTCGGTAGTAATTTCTTCTGGAACTCCACTTTCAGACAAAATATCTTGAATAATGTCATTAGTTAAAATTACAGGTTCATCACTATCTTCATGTATAATATTATGTTCTTCTATTTTATTATTAAGGCTTTCTTGAATTTCCATAAAGAAATGTTCAGCTTTCTTCTCATCAGGACCCAGAGCATCACGAACAATATCATTAAATAATACTTTCTTCTCAGTATTAGTTTGTTTTGAAGGACATCCTAAAGCATTTTCCATTAATTCAGGATGAGTATCTTTTGCATTTTTAGTATAGTACATAATAGAATTAACATCTGTACTACGATTTATAAATGCTGGAAATACAAAACCGTTACTTGGAGCTTCAACAATCCAGTCTCTTGTACGTGATTTTATTGCATTGTCTTCTTCAAAATATCTAAGACCAGCCTTAGAAAGTTCAACAGGACATATTGCACATAAAATATATTCATAGACCTCTTCAGATTCATCTAATTTAGCATTATCTTTAGTTTTAGTGATGATATCATAAGTATCATGGAAAATAAGTATTAGAAAGTTGCCTGTATAGTCATAATTTTCTATTATTGAATTATAAAAATTATCAAGCAAAGAATCATCTTTTAATTGACTATTTTTTAGTTGCATAAAAGACATTTGTTTTTCATTTACAAACTCTTCGTTTAGCTCAAAATTAAGCTCTAAAAGATTATTTCCAATAGTTCCTGATAGAACTTTTTTCGCAATTTCTAAATATTTAAAATAATCATCTTCTTCTAAGTTTAAAAATGTTTCTCTAAATTTTAAAAGGATATTTTTTTCGCCATTAACATAGCAGCCACACATTTTAGTAAAAGTACAGTGGTCTTTTTTAAAACGCTTTTTTAATTCTAATATATCTTTTTTTCTCATATATATTCCTTTCATTACATCACTTATTATTACTACATAGTAAAGAATATGTTACCAATATAAGTATAATCTTCATTGAATAGCTGTGCAAGTAAGAAAAATTTGTTATTTGATAAGAAGTGTTTTATAACATAGCAATATTATTAAATAGTTTATTTTGTATAAAATAGGATAGAAATAAATATATTAGTAAATAATATTCATCTATAAAAAATTAAGTTTTTAATAATATGAAAAGAAATATTGGGTAAGAAACATTAGATAGAAGGAAGGGGTATGAGATGTTTTTCTATATTGTATTACCATTAATATTTATGATTCCTTTGGGAATATATATGTATATTTTTATTAGAAGAATTTTAGATTTGCTTATTAAGGATAGAAAAATTAAGAAAAAGAAGATTATAAATTTACTACTAACTTTTATTGTAATGATACCAGCATTAAAGGTTTGGGGAACATGGGCAGTTGTAGTATTTCATATTGTCATAATTGCATGGGTAGTTGAATTAGTTTATTTCATTGTAAGAAAATTTATTAATAATAGCTTTATTAGTGTAATTTATAGAAGTGGAATTATACCATTATCATTAACAGCAATTTTAATTGTTTATGGATATATAAATTTTTATAATATAATTGAAAAAGATTATACTGTATATACCAATAAAAATATTATAAGTGAAGGATATAGAGTTAGTTTTATATCAGACTTGCATTTTGGAAGTAAAATGAATAACGATATTCTACAAAAATATTGTGATAAAATATCAAAAACTAATGCAGATATAGTAATATTAGGTGGAGATATTGTTGATGAAAGCACAACCTTAAATGAAATGCAAGAAGCATTTAAAATATTATCTACGATTAAAAGTAAATATGGTATATATTACGTATATGGTAATCATGACAAATCTACATATACAGTAGATCCTAATTATACTGAAGAAGAGTTAGAGGAAGCAATAATAGATTCTGGAATAAAAATACTTGCAGATGATATATATGAAATAAATAATGAAGTATGTATAATAGGAAGAAAAGATAGGTCTTATGTAAATGAAAGTAGAAAGTCATCACAAGAATTATCAAAAGAGGTAAGTGATGAATATTACAAAATAATAGTTGATCATGAACCATGTGAATTAAAAGAAAATAGTGAAAGTGGATATGATTTAATGCTTTCGGGACATACACATTATGGTCAAATATGGCCATTAGGACAATTAATGGAGCTATTTAACATTAATGAAATTGAATATGGATATGAGAAAAAAGATGATATGGATGTAATAGTATCATGTGGAATAGCGGGATGGGGATATCCATTAAGAACAGAAAAACATTGTGAATATGTAGTAATTGATATTGTGAGGAAATAAATTTTGGAAAGAGAAGAAGTTGAATTATTACCAGCAGGATTAATAACTTGCTTGCTAAATAACAAGGAAGTAAGAATAGTAAAAATATCTCCTAAAACCTTGACTGTAAGATTAGCACAAGAAATAGAAGATATAAGACAATTAAAAGTGGCATTTTATATATTTGATGAAAATAAATATGAAGAAATTGCTATAGAGCAATATGATTTAATAAATAAGGTAAAGCATGAGTTTTATATAACTTATGTTTTTTCTATTAATGATGAAATGTATTTAAAAAATGTAAGAAAGGCTTTTAGTAATTATACAAGATATATTAGATTAAAGACTTATAGTGATGGAAATGATTTTTCAAAAGATATGGTGGGATATCCTTCAGAGGAAGATTATGATTTTTATGAGGATTATATAACTCAAAAACAAAAATGGATGGCTAATTTAAATTATGATAACTTCAATGAAAGCATTTTAAATTTACTAGAGATAGCAGTTAATATAGATAATTATAATTTATATAAAAAATATTTAAATATGAATATAAATGAATTTATGAGTAATTATTTAAAAGAAAATTTTATTGAAAATCATAAACTTTTTAATAAAAAGATATCAAGAATTTATATTGGAAATGAGTTTTGTCATAACTTATTTCCAAAGAAGAAAATGCTTATGGATATAATAAGAAAAGCAACGAAGGAAGATTTAGAAGTTACAGTTTGCTTTACATATATTAGAGAATGTTATATTGATAATATTAAAGATATAATAAATGAAATATATAATTGGTGTATTGAAAATAATAAGAAAATAGAAATAGTAATAAATGATTGGGGAATGTTAAAGTTAATAGAAAATAAAGAGAATTATTTAACTTTATCATTAGGAGTTTTATTAAATAAAAGAAAAAAAGATCCTAGATATATTTATAAAAATGGATATTCTGAAAATAAAAATTTAATAGGTAATAACAGTCTTAATAGTAAGATATTTAGTGAGTTTTTAAGAGAAAATAATATATATAGGTATGAGTATGAAAGTTGTGGATATAAGATAAATATTGCGAAAGGGAAGCATACTTTACATCTACCTTTTTATGTTACTAATACATCACAATATTGTACCTTATATGCAAAGTGTACAACAATGGAAAGAGGTAAGCAAAAACTTGCAATGGGATGTCCTATGTACTGTAATGATTATGTATTTTCATATCCAAAGCATTTAAAAATCATTGGAAGATATAATTCCTTATTTTCATTAGATGATACATTATTAAAAGATTCAAAAAAGTTAGAGCAATATATTAATGAAGGAATAGATAGAATTTTATTAAACTTTATTTAAAGATAGAAGAGGACAAAATAAAATGAAGATAGTAGCTGGCATGGGAAGTATTGATGATTATATTAGATTAGTTAAGGCAGGAGCAGATGAAGTTTTTTGTGGATATGTTCCATATGAGTGGAATAAGTATTATGGTAGTTTATTCCCCTTAAATAGAAGAGAAGTACTTTATTATAATATTCAAATAAATTCATTAGAAGATATGAAAATACTAAAAGCTATGGTAGATGTTTATAAGGTACCAGTAAGTATTACATTTAATTATTTATATTATTTAGAAGAGCAGTATGAAGTTATAGCAAATATAATGAAAGATTTAATAGAAATTGGTTTTGATGAATTTATAATTGCAGATATTGCACTTATACTATATTTAAAAGAAAAAGGAATAAAGTGTTCAATTCATTTAAGTGGTGAATGTGCTGAAATAAATAGTCTTTCTATAGATTTCTTTAATAGGCTTAATATATCTAGATATGTTTTTCATAGAAAAAACACAATAGAAGATATGAAATCATGTATAAGAAATAATGAAGTTAAGAACTTACAATATGAAGCTTTTATATTAAATGAAATGTGTCATTATAGTGGAGCTTTTTGTAGTTCACTACATTGTGATGAAATGTCACACTTATGTAAAATGCCATATGATTTAATAAAAATAAATAGTGAGATTAATAATTTTCCAGAAGTTCATAAGAAACTTCAACTTTATTATAAAGAATTAAATAATGAAATTATTAGTTTTGAAGATAATGATGAGAGTGAAGAATATATTTTAGGAAGTACAGGTTGTGGTATTTGTGCATTAAAAAAACTAAAAGATGCAGGAGTTACTCATCTTAAGGTTGTCGGAAGAGGAAAGTATATTGATTATATGGAAAAAGATATTATAGGTTTAAAAAAGGCAATTAATATGCTTGAAAATAATGATAGTGAAGAAAGTTATGAGAAAGCTATAAAAAGCAAGCTTTTCAATAGTACTTGTAGCAAAGAATGTTATTATTAGGGGTATATATTTAGTTGTTCACAAGGATATTTAAAGTTACATTATAAAAAGTATGATATAATATTTTGCTTATATCATACTTTTTTTCAATTAACTTTAATTAGTTACTTATATATTTGTTAGTAAAATTATATACTGTTGTCCAATAAGTTTCTGGGTCAACCTCAGAAGATTTAGCGTGTCCAGCATCTTTTATTGTAAGCATTTCTTTTTCGGAACTAGTAGCATTGTAAAGTTCTTCCATCATATAGTAAGGAACAAAGTCATCCTTATCTCCATGAATAAATAAAATTGGAGTTTTAGATTTTTCAACTTGTTTTAAAGAAGAAGCAGTACCTAAAAAATAGCCAGCTCTTACTTTAGATACTAAAGATGATACGTTAAGTATTGGAAATTGTGGTAGAGAAAATAAATCATCTAGCTGATAAGCAAATTCATCCCAAACAGAAGTATAACCACAATCAGCAACTATTGCCTTTACATTAGAAGGTAAGTCTTCACCAGATACCATAGATACTGTAGCAGCACCCATAGAAACGCCATGTAATATAATTTCAGCATCAGCATTATCTTCTAATATATTATTTATCCAAGAAATAATATCCAATCTATCATCCCATCCCATACCGATGTAGTCACCTTCGCTTAGACCATGGGATCTTAAATCAGGTATTAGAACATTATAACCCATATCATAATAGTTTTTAGCATAGGAACTCATATTTATTCCTTCACTAGTATAACCATGAACAGTAATAACCCATTTATTTGAGTTGTTTGGATTTAAAACTTTATAGCCATGCAGCTTTAAATTATCAAATGAGTTTATGGTTTCATCACTATAGTTAGATTCAGTTAATAACCATTGAATATCAGTATCTAATACTTGTCCACTTGTTTCAGATGCTTCTTCGGGTGTTCCAAAAACAATATCTTTAGGTGTATCAGGATTTAAAGCTAAATTGTAAAAATAATTTCCTATAAAGCTTAACCCTAGCATAACAAAAACTAAAATAGTAATTATAAGTACTCTAATAATTTTCTTTTTTTTCATTATTTAATCTCCTTTTAGTAAAATCAAATAGTTTGAGAATCAAATATTATGAAGTTTATTTTAACATATGAATTATAAATTAGACAAGAAAAAATCAATGGGAATAAAAGGAGAAAATTAAAAGATAATATTATTTCTTGTAAATTATACTATAGATAAGAGAAGTATTGGCTGATATAATGTTTTTTAGAATATTTATAAAGGAGCCGTAGTTACATGAAATATTATTTAGCACCTATGGAAGGGATTACTGGACATATATATAGAAATGCTTATGAAAAATATTTTCATAATATAGATAAATACTTTACACCTTTTATTGTTCCAAATCAAAGTTTAAGTCTTAAAACTAAAGAATTAAGGGATTTACAGCCAGAAAACAATGAAGGTTTAAATATAGTTCCACAAATACTTACTAATGATTCAGAAGGTTTTATTATAACAGCAAAGAAGCTTAAAGAATTGGGATATGATGAAATTAATTTAAATTTAGGATGTCCAGCAGGAACGGTTGTTTCAAAAGGAAGGGGCTCAGGTTTTTTAGCTAAAAGAGAAGAGCTTGATATATTTTTAGATGAAATATTTAAAATAAAAGATATGAAAATCTCCATAAAAACTAGAATAGGGAAAGATAGTCCAGAGGAGTTTTATAAATTAATAGACATTTATAATAAGTATCCTTTGGAGGAATTAATTATTCATCCTAGAACTAGACAAGACTTCTATGGAAATACGCCTAATTTAGAAGTGTTTAAAGATGCATTATCTTTAAGTAAGCATTCAATATGTTATAATGGAGATATTTTTACAAAGGAAGATTATAATAGATTTACAAAAATATTTCCACAAGTAGATAAAATAATGTTAGGAAGAGGCTTATTAGCTAATCCAGGATTAGTTGGAGAAATTAAAAATGATACTTTTATGAGCAAAGAAGTATTACAAAAATTTCATGATGAAATTTTTAATGAATATAAAGAGCTATTAAAAGAAGATAAAAATGCAATGTATAGGATGAAGGAGCTTTGGGGATATATGGCTCATATATTTACTGATAGTAAAAAATACTATAAAAAAATTAAGAAGGCACAAAAGGCTAGGGATTATGAAGAAGCTGTTTTAAGTTTGTTTGAAGAGCAAGAGATAATAAAAGGTGCTGGATTATTTAGTAATGAATATTAGGGTTAAATATATAATATTTAGCAAAATATTTGTGAATGAAAAATAATTTTGACTATGTCGAAAAAATGTTTATAATTGTATTGTTGGTTTTTTTATAAAAAAGATATGGAGTGAGTTAGTTTTAATGAAAGATATAAATATATTACAAGATGAAATAATCAAATCAGACATTAAAAATGCTGAGAAGATTTGGAAGGATGCTGAAGGAGATAATTCTTTAGAATCACTACTATCAAAAATGACAAAGGACGAGCTAGTTAAAATTGCTAGAAAGTATTTTGTTAAGGGAATTACAACATTAAAAAAAGCAGATGCAGTACATAGAGTTAAAGAAGTTATAATTAATAATGGTAATAGTGCTATAAATATGATGGATGAAAATACTTTAAAGTTCTTAGAGGATTTAATAAAGAACAATGGATTTAAAAAGTATGAATGTACAGATATCATATATGCTAATTTCTTAAGAAATAGAGGTATAGCTTTTACAGTTATGCAAAATGAAGAGCCATTTATAGTTTTACCAGAAGAAATTAAACCATTAGTTGAAAATATTTCTTCAAAAGAATTAAAGGATAAGGTGAGAGTTAATAATGAAATAATAAAAATAATTGCTGGTATGGCTTATTATTATGGAGTTATTACTGTAGAATTTATAGAAAAGACTATAAATAGCTTATATGGAAAGAATTTTGAATTAGATTACATAAAAGCATTAATATTAGCTGGAGAAGAATTAGGATATGACTATGTAGTTAATAATGATACTATAGCTCATATTGATGTAGAAGATACAGAGAAAATTATAGAATTACAAAATATATGTACATCAAACTACTATAAATTTGATAAGAAGTCTTTAATAAAAGCTGGAGCTGTAGATTTCTTAGAAGAAAATAAGCAAAGTTTAAAATTACAAAAGGTTTTAGGAGAACTTTTTGTTGTAGATAAAGAGATATTAAGAAGTGAAATGGATGCTTTATTCTTTGAAATTAAGAATGAAGGGGATAAAGATAATGCTATAGAACTGTTCTTAGATGCTTATGAAATAGAATCAGATGAAGAAAAGAAAATATTTAAAGAAGAATTAGATACATTAGTTAAATCTATAAGAAGATGGTCATTAAAAGGTCATACTGAAGATGAGATTGAAAAAGCAGCAGCAAGAGTTGTAAAAGAAATCAAAATAGGTAGAAATGATCCTTGTATTTGTGGAAGTGGTAAAAAATACAAAAAGTGCTGTGGTTAAAAAGAAGAATTAATATATTGGTTAGTTACTAAGAGGTTTTATCAAAATAATTTAACTAAATTAAGAAACAAATCAAATATAAATTAAAAATTACAAATGGCAAATAGAGGAAAAAGTTATTAAAATTCCTTTAATTTGTCATTTTTAATTTGCCCTTTTAAATTTAAAATGTTTCTTGATTTTTCTATATATTAATATTTAGTTTTGATATGGTTTCTTTTAATTAAAATTTAAATTTACACTAGTCTATATAGGTAAATTTATTTTATAATAATAGTAATTATTATTGTTTATGTTTTAGGAGAGTGAAACAAATGATACGAAAAGAATCAGAAGCCGTATTAAATATGTTATTAGTACGACAATTTAATGATATTTTAAAAATAGAAGGTAAAGTTTTAAAAGAAGGAGAGTTCAATGATTTATCAGTTACAGAAATGCATATAATAGAAGCAATTGGTATAGATCGTGAACTTACTATGAGTGAAGTTGCCAATGATTTAGATATTACAGTTGGTACTTTAACTACAGCAATAAATAAGTTAATAAAGAAAGAGTATGTTGAGAGAAGAAGAATAGAAGAAGATAGAAGAGTGGTTTTAATTAAGCTTACTGAAAAGGGTGTTAAGGCATATCATAGTCATGCTAATTTTCATGATGATATGATAAAAGGAGTTATTTTAGAGTTAAATGAGGATGAAGAAAGAATTCTAATAGAATCACTAAGAAAGATTACTAATTTCTTTGAAGAAAAGTATAATTTTAAAAAATAAAATTATATTAAATATAAGGTGATTATAACTAGATTTTAATAAATAGAGAATATTCTATATGATGTGTGGGGAGGAACTGAGGATGGTTAATAGTTCGAGTATGGAGGTTGCTAAAATTGCTACACAAATGGCGATTTCTAGTAGAGAAGAAGAAGAAAGATTGAAGGATGAATATAAAAAGTCAGGTATATTAGCTACAGCTGTAAATATAGGTGGTAATATTAATGAATCAACATCTAAGATACTAGAAAGGGCTTTAGTTGCAGCAAAAAGAAGTTCTGTAATAAGAGATGAACATTTGCATGAAGGTGGAGTTATAGGTGCTACTAGAGATGCTTTAATGCAAATAAGAGAAAGAGCAAGTGGTCAAAATGTTGGTGGAAAAGTTGGAATAGCGAGAAAAGGGCAACATATGAGTGTATGTATTTTCTTAAGTGTTGGACTTTTACATCTTGATGAAGTTGTAATTGGGATAGGGCATAGGGCTGTACCTGAATAACAAAAGGATTGATTTTAATCAGTCCTTATTTTTTTACATTGGCTACAGGTAAATATTTACAAAAATATTTTAATATGGTAATATAGAAAGTAATAATTTAATAAAATAACTTAAATAATAGTAACAAAAGAATAAATAAAAGTCATAATGATTATATAAGTGTAAAAAATAATAGTTAAATATTATGATTAAGGAGGATATGTAGGAGGTTTTAAGTAGTTTTAAATTTTAGGAGGATGGAAATATGGTAGGAAAGAAAAAAATAGCAGTAATTTTAAGTGGACTTTTAATGATTACAGGGCTAATGTCATGTTCAAAGACAGTTAATGAAAAGAGTGAAGAAGGAAATGAAAAAACAAGTGTAGTAGATGAAAATAATGGTGATGTATATACTATAGGAATAAGTCAGTTTATCCAACATGATGCTTTAGATTCTGCAAGAGAAGGGTTTATTGAGGGACTTAAAGAAAAGGGATTTGAAGAAGGAAAAAATATAAAGTTTGATTATAAAAATGCACAAGGGGATGTATCAATAGCAAAAACTATTTCAGATCAATTTGTAACTTCAAAGGTAGATATGATCTTTGCTATTGCAACTCCAAATGTACAAGCAGCCTATAACTCTACAAAGGATATTCCAATAGTTTTTACAGCTGTTACTGATCCTGTAGAAGCAGAAGTAGCAAAAGGATGGGAGAGTTCAGAAACCAATGTTACAGGTACTTCAGATATGGTATCAATAGATAATCAATTAGATTTATTATCATCATTAGTACCAGATATTAAAACTTTAGGTGTTATTTATTGTTCATCAGAAGTTAACTCAGTTATACAAGTAAATTCGTTAAAAGATGCTGTAAAAGATAGAGATATAGAAATTAAAGAAGTATCAGTTACAAATGTAAGTGAAATAAATCAAAATTTAAGTTCAGTTCTAGGTTCAATTGATGCATTATATGTACCAACAGATAATACAATTGCATCAGCTTATGATTTAGTAGGAAATCTTTGTATAAATAAAAATATACCAATATTATGTGCAGAAGAAGCTGGAGTTTCAAAGGGAGGATTATGCTCAATAGGAATTGATTATTTTAAATTGGGTAAGGAAGCAGGATACAAAGCTGCAGAAGTTTTACAAGGAACTAATCCAAGTGATATAGCCATAACTACAATGGCTGATATGGATATAACAATTAATACTGCTGTAGCAGAAAAATTAAATATAACTATTCCAGAGGATACATTAGAAAAAGCTAATAAGGTTACTGGAGGGGTTAATTAGTGGAGATTATTATAAATGCTATAGAGCAAGGGTTATTATTTGCGTTAGTAGCTATAGGAGTTTATATAACATATAAGATTTTAGATTTTCCAGATCTTTCAGTTGATGGAACTTTCCCTTTAGGTGCAGCAATTTCAGCGGCACTTTTAGTTAAGGGGGTAAATCCTTGGATTACAATATTAGTAGCAACTATAGGTGGAGCTATAGCAGGTTCTATTACAGGATTTCTTCATGTAAAGCTAAAAATAAGTAATTTAATGTCTGGAATACTTGTAATGATAGGATTATATTCAATTAATTTAAGAATAATGGGCAAGGCAAATACTCCACTTTTTAGTACAAATCATATATTTAAAAATACTTCTATTAATTCTATATTTATAATATTAGCTATAGTAATTGTAGTTAAGGCATTATTAGATTTATTTTTAAAAACAAAAGCTGGGTTTTTATTAGTAGCAGTTGGTGATAACGAGCAAGTAGTGTCAGCACTTGGAATAAATAAAAATATTATTAAGGTTATGGGACTTATGATAAGTAATGGATTAGTAGCATTAGCAGGAGCACTTACTGCACAGCATCAAGGTTTTGCAGATGTAATTATGGGACAAGGAACAGTTGTTATGGGACTTGCTGCTGTAATAATAGGAGTATCTATTTTTGGTAAGATTTCATTTGTTAAAGCAACAACCTTATCTATATTAGGAGCTATAATTTATAAATTGGTAGTTGCTATAGCGTTGTGGATGAGATTAAATCCAAATGATTTGAAGTTAATGACAGCTATAATAGTAGTTATCGCATTAGCATCTAATAATGATATTTTTAAGATAAAGCGTAAGAAAAATAAAATCAAAGAAGTAGTTGGAAAAGGTGGTGATGAAGATGTTAAAAATTCAGGGGCTATACAAAGTATTCAATCCTAACACCATCAATGAAAATAAAGTTTTTGAAAATTTTAATATTGAAATTAAAAAAGGTGATTTTATAACAATAATAGGATCTAATGGAGCAGGTAAATCAACACTATTAAATTTAGTAAGTGGAAATATAAAAGTAGATTTGGGCAAGATTATATTAGATGGAAAAGATATTTCTTTTAAAGAGGAGTATGTAAGAGCAAAAGATATAGGAAGAGTTTATCAAAATCCAACCATGGGAGTTTCTCCTAATATGACGATATTAGAAAATTTGGCATTAGCAGATAATAAAGGTCATAAATATGGACTAACCTTTGGAATTAATAAAAAAAGAATTGCTTATTATAAGGAATTGTTAGTAAGCCTTGATTTAGGACTTGAAAATAAATTATATAATAAGGTGAATCTGCTTTCAGGAGGGCAAAGACAAGCTTTGACTTTAGTTATGGCTGTAATGTCAGAACCAAAACTATTATTACTAGATGAACATACAGCTGCATTAGACCCTAAAACATCAAATAAAATAATGGAGATAACTAAAAGAATAGTAGAAGAAAAAGAAATTACTACATTAATGGTTACTCATAATATGAAACAAGCATTAGAATGTGGAAATAGACTTATAATGATGCATGAAGGTAAGATTATAATAGATGTAGACGGAAATGAGAAGAGTAATTTAACTACAGAAAAGTTGACGGAGTTATTTGGAAGAGCGAATTTAATGGATGAGATTAGTGATAGAAGTCTTTTAACATCATTAGCGTAAAGTAGATACTATGCAATAAAAAGAGAAATTTCACCTTAGAAATTTCTCTTTTTATTTTTAGAATAAAACCCTGAGAATAGAGAAATATTAATAAAGTAAACAATAAAGTTACATTTGAATTGTTATAATAATAACAAAAAAGATATGTAAAGAAAGTTTTCAAAATTAAAGTTATTTAAAATAAATGTGCAAAAAAGTAAAGAAAAAAATATAAAAAGTGTCTAAAAATAAACATAATTGATGAAAATGTTATCATTGGCTTAAAATAAAGGCTTTGATATGAGCTTGAAATATGCTAAAAAATATAAATAAAAATATTTTCAAAAAAAGTTTGACAAAAAATAAACAATCAAGTACAATAAGTTTGTGGACAGGTTAAAAAAATAACAATCAAAACATAAATTTAACAATGTCTAATAAAAATAATAGATATCAATTCAAATTAACATAAATTATTGATTATTAGGAGGATGTAATAATGAAAGTTACAAACGCTCAAGAATTAACAGCAAGAATTAAACAATTAAGAGAAGCACAAGCAAAATTCGCTACTTATACTCAAGAACAAGTAGACGAAATATTTAGACAAGCAGCTTTAGCAGCTAACCACAACAGAATTAAGTTAGCTAAAATGGCTGTTGAAGAAACTGGAATGGGAATAGTTGAAGACAAGGTTATAAAGAATAACTTTGCTGCTGAATATATATATAACCAATATAAGAACATGAAAACTTGTGGAGTTTTAGAAGAAGATAAGACTCACGGAATTACAAAAGTAGCAGAACCAATTGGAGTTATCTCTGCTATAGTTCCAACAACAAACCCAACATCAACAGCAATATTCAAGTGTTTAATAGCTTTAAAGACTAGAAATTCTATCATAATATCTCCACACCCAAGAGCTAAGAATGCTACAATAGAAGCTGCTAAAATAGTTTTAGAAGCTGCAGTTAAAGCAGGAGCTCCAGAAGGAATAATCGGATGGATTGATGAACCTTCAGTTGAATTATCACAAAATGTTATGAGAGAATCAGATATAATCCTAGCTACAGGTGGTCCAGCAATGGTTAAGGCTGCTTATTCATCAGGAAGACCAGCTTTAGGGGTTGGAGCAGGTAATACTCCAGCAATCATTGATGAAACAGCTCACATTAAAATGGCTGTAAACTCAATATTACTTTCTAAAACATTTGATAATGGGGTTATTTGTGCATCAGAACAATCAATCGTTGTTTTAGAACAAGTATATGATGAAGTTAAGAAAGAATTAGATGCTAGAGGAGCATACATCCTTAAAGGTGAAGAAGTAGATAAAGTAAGAAAAGTTATCTTAAATGAAAAAGGTGGATTAAATGCTGACATGGTTGGTCAATCTGCTTACAAGATAGCTAAGATGGCAGGAGTTAACGTTCCAGAATCAGCTAAGGTTTTAGTTGGGGAAGTTACTTCAGTTGAATTAGAAGAACCATTCTCACACGAAAAATTATCTCCAGTTTTAGCTATGTACAAAGCTAAATCATTCGAAGAAGCTTTAGATAAGGCTGATAGATTAATCGAATTAGGTGGTATGGGACATACTTCAATACTTTACACTGATCAAGTTAAGAATAGAGACAGAGTGTTAGCATTCGGAGAAAGAATGAAAACAGCTAGAACATTAATAAATATGCCAGCAGCTCAAGGGGCAATCGGAGATTTATTCAACTTCAAATTAGCACCATCATTAACATTAGGTTGTGGATCATGGGGAGGAAACTCAGTTTCAGAAAACGTTGGTCCTAAGCACTTAATTAACGTTAAGAGCATCGCTGAAAGGAGAGAAAATATGCTTTGGTTTAGAGTTCCAGAAAAAACTTACTTCAAATACGGATGTTTACCAGTAGCTTTAGAAGAATTAGCTGAAATGGGTAAAAAGAAAGCATTCATCGTAACAGATAAAGTGTTATTCGAAATGGGATACACTAATAAAGTTACTGAAGTTTTAGAAAAGAACGGAATCCAATACAAAATATTCTCAGATGTTGAACCAGACCCAACATTAAGATGTGCTAAAGCTGGTGCTGCAGAAATGACATCATTCCAACCAGACGTTATAATTTCACTTGGTGGAGGATCAGCTATGGATGCTGCTAAAATTATGTGGGTTATGTACGAACATCCAGAAGTTAACTTCCACGATTTAGCTATGACATTCATGGATATTAGAAAGAGAATATACAGATTCCCAACTATGGGTCAAAAAGCTATGATGGTATCAATAGCAACTTCAGCTGGTACTGGATCAGAAGTTACTCCATTCGCAGTTATTACTGATGAACAAACAGGAGTTAAATATCCATTAGCTGACTATGAACTAACTCCAGATATGGCTATCGTTGATGCAGAATTAATGATGACTTCTCCTAAGGGATTAACAGCTTGTGCTGGTATCGACGTATTAGTTCACTCAATTGAAGCTTACGTTTCAATAATGGCTTCAGAATATACTAACGGATTAGCTTTAGAAGCAATTAGATTAGTATTCAAATACTTACCAGATGCTTATAATGAAGGTACAACTAATATTAAAGCAAGAGAAAAAATGGCTCATGCATCTTGTATGGCAGGTATGGCATTCAGTAATGCATTCTTAGGAATTAACCACTCAATGGCTCATAAGCTAGGTGCATTCCACCACTTACCACACGGTATGGCTAACTCATTAGTTATGAATGAAGTTATAAGATTCAATGCTGAAGAAGCACCAACTAAACAAGCAGCATTTGCACAATACAAATATCCAAATGCATCTTACAGATATGCTAAGATAGCTGATTACCTAGGATTAGGTGGAAACACTAATGCTGAAAAAGTTGAATTATTAATTAAAGCTATAGAAGAATTACAAGCTAAAGTTAATATGCCAAAAACAATAAAAGATGCTGGTGTAAGTGAAGTTAAGTTCTTCGAAACAATAGATGAAATGGTTGAGCAAGCATTTGATGACCAATGTACAGGAGCTAACCCAAGATATCCATTAATGAAAGAATTAAAAGAAATGTATATCACTAGCTACTATGGAAGAGATGCTAAAGCAGAAGCTAAAGCTGAAGCAGCTACAACTAAAAAAGAAAAGAAAAACAAGTAATATACATTTAGCATAGATAATTAGTATTAACTTGATTAAAAAAAGGTCTTGGTAGAAATACCGAGATCTTTTTTATATTAACCTAAGAATAAACTTACATATAAAGGTAGTAAATTTATAATAAATATATGATATACTAAAGTAAGATAAAATAAAAACATAGGAGATATGATTTTGAGTAAAGATACTATTAATATATTTAAAGAATTAGGGTTATTCGATAAGGTTAATAATGAAACACTTAGTAGATTAAATGATATTTGCTATATAAGAGAATTAAAAAAGAACGAACACTTATTTAGAGATAAAGAAATAATAAATAGTATATACATAGTTAAAAGTGGTAAGGTTGCATTATATAAGCAAAGTGAATCTGCACAAAAAAAAGTTATTTTTATATTAGGAAAAGAATCTATTATAAATGAAATAATAATAGATGATTTACCTTCATCAATTAACTGTGAAGCTTTTGAAAATGCTGAAATAATCTGTTTTGATAGGATAAAGTTTATTGACATAATGAAAGATGACTTTGAGTTATCTAAGATAATAATAAATTCATTAGCAATTAAAGTAAGAAGATTATATAGACAAAGTAAAAACTCGATTCCAATTAAAGTGGAAAAAAGAGTAGCTGCAAAACTATGGAAATTATCTAGAGATTATGGAAGAGAAGTTGAAGAGGGAACTTTAATAGATTTAAGTATTACAATTACATACCTTGCAGATATGTTTGGGGCACCACGTGAAACTATTTCTAGAGCATTAAAAATATTAAATAATAAGGGGTTAATAATAAATAAAAATAAAAAAATAATAATTCCAGATAGAGAAAAATTAATTAGATTTTTTAAAGATATTTAAAAAATACAGAAGCTATAGCATTATTTATAGCTTTTGTATTTTTTTGCCGTATAAAACTCATAAATAGTTATTATTGATAATTTTTTATAGACGTGAACATATTATTTTATAGAAAATATTAATTAAAAAAATTTAATAGAAAATGTAGCGGCAAAATTTATTTTAACAAATGAAATAATAAATTTTAAGATGATGTGATGAATGTCACATCATTTTTTTTTATTTAAAAATATAATTATATCATGAAAAGTGTTAATATATTAACAAATAGCAAGGATAAAAAATATACTAAGAGGTGTTTAACATGGGATATAAACTTAACTTAGATAATATGAACTTAGCTTTAAAAGAGTTAAGCAAAACATATAAAATCTATGCTCCAAAAGTTTTTGTTGGTGGAGGAACTTTTTCAGATACTGATAGAGTTAGATACGGAGAAATTCAAAGAATTGAAGAAATAGAATTTGATGCAAAATCAAGTTTTTCATATAAAGAAACAATTTTACCTACAAGACAAACTTTATTCTTCTTTACAGAAGATGAGTGCAAAGAAGCAGAAGTAGAAGAAAGACCAGCTTTAATTTTCTTAAGAAGCTGTGATATGCATTCTGTAAGAAGAATTGATGATATATACTTAAGAAATGGATTTGAAGATATATACTACAAAAAGCTAAGAGAAAAAGCTAAATTTGTTGTAATGGGATGCGAAAAAAGTTTTGATAATTGCTTCTGCGTAAGTATGGGGTCAAACAAAACAGATGAATATAATGCATATATAAAAGTTGATGGAAATGAAGTATACCTAGATATAAAAGACGAAGAAATAGAAAGTGCTATAGCTTCTATAGAAAAAGAAGCTAAGGAGGTAACTCCAGAATTCGTTACAGAAAATGCGGTTAAAGTTAATATACCAGAAAATTTAGGATTAGAAGTAATGAAATCTACAATGTGGAATGAATACAACGAAAGATGTATAACATGTGGTAGATGTAATTTTGTCTGTCCAACATGTACATGCTTCACAATGCAAGATATAACATATAAAGATAATAAAAATGCTGGTGAAAGAAGAAGAGTATGGGCTTCATGTCACGTAGATGGATATACTGATATGGCTGGTGGACATAGCTTTAGAAAAGAAAAAGGACAAAAGATGAGATTTAAAACTCTTCATAAAGTTTATGACTATAAGAAAAAATGGGGATACAACATGTGTGTAGGATGTGGTAGATGTGATGATATATGTCCAGAATACATTAGTTTCTCAACTATAATAAACAAGTTAGAAGATGCTATGAATGAGGTGAAGAATAATGACTAAAAATGAATACATACCATTTAGATCAGAAATTTTAGAAGTAATTGAACATACTCCAATTGAATATACTTTCAGAATGGCTTATACAGGAGATGTTAAACCAGGACAATTTTTCGAGGTATCACTTCCAAAGTATGGGGAAGCCCCAATATCAGTAAGTGGAATTGGTGAAGGATATGTTGACTTAACAATAAGAAGAGTTGGTAAGGTTACTAATGAAATATTTAAAAATTATGTAGGCGATAAGTTATTCTTAAGAGGACCTTATGGAAACGGCTTTGATATAGAAAACTATAAGGATAAAGAAGTTATAGTTGTTGCTGGAGGAACAGGACTTTCACCAGTAAGAGGGATAGTAGAATATTTCTCAAGAAATAGTGAAGATTGTAAAGGAATGACTTTAATATCAGGATTTAAGTCAACAGAAGATGTTTTATTTAAAGAAGACATGAAAACTTGGGAAAAGACTATGAATCTTATCTTAACAGTTGATACTGCAAAAGAAGGTTATGAAGGTAAAGTTGGTTTAGTTACTAAATATATTCCTGAACTTGAAATTAAAGATATGGAAAATGTACAAGTAGTAGTAGTTGGGCCTCCAATGATGATGAAATTTACAGTATTAGAATTCTTAAAGCTTGGAATCAAGGAAGAAAATATTTGGATTTCTCAAGAAAGAAAAATGTGCTGTGGAATAGGTAAATGTGGACACTGTAAAATAGATGACACTTACATTTGTTTAGATGGTCCAGTATTTAATTATACAGTAGGAAAATCTTTAATCGATTAGGAGGAAGTAATTAATGGATATCAATACTAAAAAGCTTAAAAAGAATGCTTTCAGAGTTACTAAGCATAGAGGAATTACAGCTTCAAGAATAAGAGTTCCAGGTGGACACTTAAATGCTAAATATTTAGGTCTTATTCAAGAAATAGCTGAAAAGTATGGTAATGGAACAGTTCATTTAACTACAAGACAAGGTTTTGAAGTTCCAGGAATAGATATGAGAAACATGGACAAGGTTAATGAATTACTTCAACCAATTATTGAAGGTTTAGAAATTAATCAAGTAGTTCCAGGTAAGGGATATACATCAGCTGGTACAAGAAACGTAAGTGCTTGTATAGGAAATAATGTCTGTCCATTTGCAAATTACAATACTACTAATTTTGCAAAGAAAATAGAAAATGATATATTCCCAAATGATTTACACTTCAAAGTTGCTTTAACTGGATGTCCTAATGATTGTATGAAGGTTAGAATGCATGATTTTGGTATCATTGGTATGACAGAACCACAATTAGATGAAAGTAAATGTATATCTTGTGGGGCATGTGTTAGAGCATGTACTAAAAAATCTACAGCAGCATTACACGCTGAAAACTATACTCCGGTAAGAGATCATAGCAAGTGTATCGGATGTGGTGAATGTGTAATCAACTGTCCAACAGGTGCATGGACTAGAAGTAAAGAAAAGTACTATAGATTAGCTATAATGGGTAGAACAGGTAAGAAAAACCCAAGACTTGCTGAAGATTTCTTAATCTGGGCTGACGAAGAAAGTATAATCAAGATAATAGTAAATACTTATAAGTATGTTGAACAATATATAGATAGAAATGCACCAGGTGGTAAAGAACATATCGGATATATTGTAGATAGAACTGGATTTGAAGAGTTTAAGAAATGGGCTTTAGAAGGTGTTGAACTTTCAGATAAGGCTATAATGATGAATAATGTTTATTGGAGTGGAATAAAATACCGAAACGTATAGTTTAGATTTAATTATGATTTATAGTTTAAAGCAATAAAGTTTACTTAATAAAAAAAAGTTTAAGATGGAAATGGATAATTACAGTTTAATTACCCATTTTCCATCAATAATTATATTAGATATATAAATAAAAAATAGCAATTTTTTTAAGTGTGATTGTTAAATATATGACAATTATTGGTGCTGATAATTAATATCGCATATTAATCGTAGTTTAAGATATTTCTTATTACTATTAATAAATAGTGTTAAGTATAAATTTATTTATGAATGAAATGGAGATGGAAGGTCATGAAAAAGATTCAATCAACTTGTAATTTATGTGCATTAGCATGTAATGTAGATTTTCATGTAGAGAACGACAAGATAGTTAAAGTTTCACCAACTGTAGACTATCCTGTAAATAAAGGCTTTTGTTGTATAAAAGGTTTAAACTTAGATAAACAACAAACAAAAATTAAAGCAAGAAAGAGCCCACTTTTAAGAGATGAAAATGGAGAAATGAAAGAAATTTCTTGGGAAGAAGGTATAAAAACTTTTGCTGAAAAAATGACAGCTATCCAAGAAAAGTATGGAAAAGAAAGTGTTGCTTTCATTAGTACAGGACAAATGCCAACAGAAGATATGGCATTACTTGGACATGTGGGAAGAAATCACATGGGAATTAATGGTGATGGTAATACAAGATTATGTATGGCTACATCAGTAGTTGCTCATAAACAAAGTTTTGGATTTGATGCTCCTCCATATACTTTAAATGATGCTGAGCTTTCAGATACGATAATATTAATTGGAGGTAATCCAGTTATAGCTCATCCAGTATTCTGGGGACGTATTAAAGCTAATAAAGAAGCTAAAATAATAACTATAGATCCAAGAAAATCAGAAACAGCAATGAATTCAGATATATGGATAGATATTAAGCCAAAAGCTGACTTAGTATTAATGTATACTTTAGCTAATGTTTTAATAGAAAAAGGATACATAGATGTAAACTATATTGAAAATCATACAGAAGGGTATGAAGATTTCAAAAATCATGTGGCTAAATTTACATTAGAAAATGTTGAAGCTGAAACAGGAATTTCAGCTGAAAGAGTTATAGAACTTGCTGAAATAATCCATGCTGGAGAAAGAGTTTCATTCTGGTGGACAATGGGAATTAACCAAGGTTACCAAGCAGTTAGAACAGCACAATCTATAATTAACTTAGCATTAATTACAGGTAACATGGGAAGACCAGGAACAGGTGCGAACTCACTTACAGGTCAATGTAATGCAATGGGATCAAGAGCATTTAGTAACACAGCAGGGTTATTTGGTGGTGGAGATTTCGATAATCCAGTACGTAGAAAAGCTGTTGCAGAAGCAATAGGAGTAGATGAAAGTTACCTTGCAACTAAACCAACAATTCCTTACAATGCAATAATAGAAAAAGCAATTGCAGGTGAAATTAAGGGATTATGGGTTATTTGTACAAACCCAAGACATTCATGGGCAAACAATGAAGAGTTTGAAAAATGTGTTAAGAACTTAGATTTCTTCGTAGTTCAAGATATATATGAAGATACTGATAGTGCTAAATTAGCTGATTTATACTTACCTTCAGTACCAGCAATTAAAAAGGAAGGTGTTTTAATAAACACTGAAAGAAGATTATCAAAGGTTAATCCAGTTATATCTAAAGAAGAAGGAGAATTATCTGACTTTGAAATATTCTACAAAATAGGACAAGAACTTGGAATGGGAGATAATCTTAAAGGATGGGAAACTCCAAGAAGTGTATTTGAATTATTAAAGAAATGTTCTAAAGGAATGCCTTGTGATATCACAGGTGTAACTTATGAAATGCTTGAAGGACCAAATATGGAAGGTTCAAGAGGTGTTCAATGGCCATTTAGAGCAGGAGAAACTTTAGTAGATGATGAAAGAAGATTATATGAAGATGGTAACTACTATACTCCATCAAAGAAGGCTAAGTTCCACTTTGAAGATATAGCTGAAAACCCAACACAAGCAAGTGAAGAGTTCCCATATATCTTTAACTCAGGAAGAGGAACAGTTGGTCAATGGCATACTCAAGTTAGATCAAGAGAAATTGAAGAATCAGAAAGAATTTACTCAAAGGAATCATATGCGTTTATGCATCCAGAGCTTGCTAAAGAATTAAATATAGTTGAAAATGAAAGAGTTTCAATAGCTTCTCAAAATGGAGTAACTAAAGATTTTACTATAAAAATATCTGATCACGTTAAGAAGGATCATTTATATGCTCCAATTCACTATATTGAAACTAATGCACTTACACCTTCAGTTTATGATCCATACTCAAAGGAACCATCATTCAAAACTGTTGCAGTAAATGTAATAAAGAAATAAAAATAAAGCTCCACAGTTGTGGAGCGAAGTTGAATTAGATTCTAAATATTGATTTATTAAATTGAATTTATAACTTTGACTGAATATGAAAAGTTACTTCAAATAACCAAATATGAAATTTGGATTTTAATAAGGAAACTCCACTTTATGTGGAGTAAGTTCAAATAACCAAATATGAAATTTGGATTTTCACTTAAGGGGTGTCTAAAGATGAAAAGAATAAAGATAGATAGAGATAAATGTGTAGGATGTTTAACTTGTACAACAGCATGTATCGTAGCTCACGATTCAGAAGATACAAGAAGCAGAATTACTATAGATAGTACTGGAAAATATGCTCCAATTTTTTGTAGACATTGTGATAGACCAGAATGTGTTTATACTTGTATGACAGGAGCTATGAGTAAGAATAAAGAAACTGGATTAGTTGAATACAACAAAGATCATTGTGCTAGTTGCTACATGTGTATAATGGCATGTCCTTATGGGGTGTTAAAGGCTGATAGCAGAAAACATAAGGAAATAATGAAGTGTGATGCATGTAAAGCACATGGAACTGCACAATGTGTAGAAAGATGTCCAATGGCAGCAATTACATTAGAGGAGGTAACTGAATAATGAGATATGTAGTTATAGGAGCCTCTGCGGCAGGTATAAGTGGAGCAAAAACTTTAAGAGAATTAGACAAGGATGCTGAAATTATTTTAGTATCTAAGGATGAAAATGTATATTCAAGATGTATACTTCATCATTACATTTCAAATCATAGAGATGTTGAAGCGTTAAACTTTACAGGAAAGAATTTCTTTGAAGATAACAACATAACTTGGATTAAAGGTGTAGAAGTTAAATCTCTTAATGATGATGTACAAACTTTAGAATTATCTAATGGAGAAAGCTTAAGCTATGATAAATTATTAGTATGTAGTGGAGCATCAGCATTCATTCCTCCAGTAGAAGGTTTAAGAGAAGCTAATAATGTAGTTGGACTTAGAAATTTAGATGATGCTATATTAATAAAAGAGCAAGCAACTAAAGTTAAAAATGTAGTAGTTTTAGGAGCTGGTCTTGTTGGTATAGATGCAGTTAGTGGATTACTTGGACAAGGATTAAATATATCTCTTGTTGAAATGAGTAATAAAATACTTCCATTACAATTAGATAAGCATGCATCAGATGTGTATGAAAATAAATTTATTGAAGAAGGTGTTTCTTTAAAGCTAGATGTTAAGGCTGAAAGATTACTTTTAGATGAAAACAACAATCCAAAGGCACTAGTATTAAATACTGGAGAAGAAATTCCATGTGAATTAGTAGTAGTTGCAACTGGTGTTAGATCAAATGTAGCATTTATGGAAAATAGCAATGTTGAATGTGATAGATTTGGATTAATTATTGATGCAAAAGGTAAAACTAATGTAGAAAACATATATGGTGCTGGTGATGTAACTGGTAGAAATCCAATATGGCCAACTGCTGTAAAGGAAGGTATAATTGCTGCACACAATATGTTAGGAAAAGAAATGATAATGACAGATTTCTTTGGAAGTAAGAATACAATGAACTTTGTAGGAATAGCTACTATGTCTCTTGGTATGGTAGAACCAGCAGATGAAACATATATTGTTGAAACTAAGGTAGATGCTGATAACTATAAGAAGATAATTCATAAAGATGGGAAAATTTATGGAGCTATAATTCAAGGTGATTTATCTTATGCAGGAGTTTTAACTCAACTTATCAAAGAAAATATTGATGTTTCTAAAGTAACTAAGAGTCTATTTGATATAGATTATGCAGATTTCTTTAATATAGAGAAGAACTTTGAATTTAGTTATAAATAGAATTAATCAAAATTAAAGTGAAAATATAAAAATAATCTATGAAGGTTAGGCAAAGTTAATGTTTAATCTTCAAGATTATTTTTATATAATTAATATTTAATTGAAAATTGAAAATTAACATCTTAGATATTATATAATCAAATGGTAAGTAATTTTGAATTTTCAATTAAAATAATTATTTAAGATAAATAAAGTATATTAGTAATTATTTTTATATAAATTGTAATAAGGGATGAATTATATGTCAAAGGTAGTGAATATAGTAGGCTCAGGTTCTAATGTTGGAAAGACATTTTTACTTGAAGGATTAATAAAAGAATTAAAAAAAAGAGGGCATAGTGTAGCGACTATAAAGCATGATGTTCATGGATTTGATATTGATAAAAAAGGAAAAGATACATATAAGCATAGAGAAGCTGGATCAGAAACTGTTATAATATCATCTAAAAATAGATTAGCAATGATAAAAGAATTAGAAGAAGAAACAAATCTGAATAATATTATAGAAATGGTATTAGATAAAGATATTGTTTTAGTAGAAGGATATAAAAAAAGTGATTTAAGAAAAATTGAAGTTTATAGGGACGGAGTAAGTAAAAATATAATAACTCCAAAGGAAAAACTTATCGCAATTGCAAGTGATAAAAAGCTAAATGTTGATGATGTAAAAATAGTTTTTAAAGAAGATTATAAAGCAATGGCAGATTTAATTGAAAAAGAAAAAAATTTTAAATTTTAAAAAAATATCAATAAAAAATATTTTCTAGAGTTAAGTATCCTAAGAAAGAAATTTTAAGGAGCTTAACCGGAACTTTTATAAGTTCAAGGGTAATACTTGAAAAGGTATTATCTCCACGTTTTGGGAAGGAAAATAAGTTGATTTAAATATATTTAATAATTTACTAAATAAATTATAACGTATAAATTTACGGCTTTATATTTAAAATAGGCTTATTACTCATACCTAAAATATGAAGTAATAAGCCTATTTTTATAATTAGAAGTTAGTAGTGTTAAGGTAGAGATTAATTTATAAATTACAAACTATATTGAAGGGGTGAGTAGATGAAGTCTTTCATATCATTAGAAGAGGCTATTAGTATATTAAATGAAAATATAAAAGGCCTGGAAGCTGAAGAAGTTACTTTAATTGAGGCTGTTAAAAGAGTTTTAGCAGAGGATATTTATTCAAAAATAGATAATCCACCATTTGATAAATCTGCTATGGATGGATATGCGGTTATTGCTAATGATAGTAATAGTAATGAAAAGATAAATGTCATAGATAAAGTATTTGCAGGTGATATTTGTACTAGTGAAGTAGTGGAAAAAACAGCTATAAGAATAATGACAGGCGCTCCTATACCTAAAGGTGCAAATGCCGTAGTTAAGCAAGAGGATGTTATTTTAGACAATGATGGATATATAACTTTAACTAAAACCTTAAAAGAAAATGAAAATATATGTTTTAAAGGTGAAGATATACAAAAAGGAACTTTATTAGTAAAAAAGAATAAAAGATTAGATTTTGCTGATATAGGTATTATAGCAAGTACAGGTATTGATAAAGTTAAGGTTTATAAAATGCCAAGAATTGCACTAATAAGTACTGGTGATGAAGTTATAGATATAGAAAATAAGCTTATAGAAGGTAAGATATTTAATAGTAATAAATATACTATTATTTCAAGAGTAATGGAACTTGGACATGACGTTAAGTATATAAATCATATAAAAGATTCTCAAGGAGATATCGGAGCGGAAATAAAAAAAATATCAACAGATATGGATTTAATTATTACAACTGGTGGAGTTTCGGTTGGTGAAAAAGATTTATTAAATGAAGCAATTAATAATATTGATGGTAAGAGACTTTTCTGGAAAGTTAAGATGAAACCTGGATCTGCAGTGTTGTGTAGCATAGTTAATAATGCGGTAGTAATTAGTTTATCAGGAAATCCAACTGCTGCATTAACAGGATTTGAACTTTTTGTAAAAACTACATTAGAAAAATTATTAGGAAGAGAAACTTTAGAAATAAAAAGAGAAAAAGCTGTTTTATGTGATGAAGTTAGAAAAAAGAGTCCTCAAAGAAGATTTATTAGAGGGAAAGCTGTAATTGAAGATGGAGTGCAAAATGTATATTTAACTCAAGTTAAAAGTGGAAATGGTATACTAAGTTCTAACTTAAACTCTAATTGTATGATTGAAGTTGAAGCTGGAAATGAAGGGCTTAAAAAGGGAGAACTAGTAGATATAATTAAGTTTTAGGAGAATATTATGATAAATAAAACTTTAGCTATTTTAGCTGGTGGAAAAAGCAGTAGAATGAATTATAACAATAAGGCATTATTAAATTATAAAGAAAAGAAATTTATAGAACATATAATTGAGGCAGGAAAAAATTATAAAGAAATAATTATAATTTCAAATAATAAAGAAGAATATAAAGGATTTAACCTAAGAGTAGTTGAAGATATATATAAGGGAAATGGACCTTTAAGTGGAATACATTCAGCACTAGTAAATTCAACTACAGATGAAGTTTTGTGTATAGCTTGTGATATGCCACTTATTACTGAAAAAACTTTAAATATTTTAGGAGATTATAGTGGCGACTATGAGGTGCTAATACCTAGAGTAAGTGAAAGGTTACAACCTTTATGCTCAATATATTCTAAAAAAATAATTAGAAATTTAGAAGAAGCTATAAAAGAAAATAACAATAAGCTTCAATTATTAATTAAATCTTTAAATTATAAGATTATTGAAGGTAATGAAGAAGCAAAGTTTATAGAAGATGATTTTTTGAATATAAATACAGAAAAAGAATATAGTGAATTGGAGGAGCGTTAATGTATACAGTTGGAATAATTACAAGTAGTGATAAAGGATATGCTGGTGAAAGAGAAGATAAAAGTGGCGAGGTAGTTAGAGAAATAGTAGAGGCTGCTGGATTTAAAGTGGTTAAACAAGTCATATTACCTGATGAAAAAGAAATGTTAGCTAACGAATTTAAATATATGTGTGATGAACTAAAGGTTAATTTAGTATTAAGTACAGGTGGAACTGGTTTTTCAAAAAGAGATATAACACCAGAAGCTACTAAGCAAGTAATTGAGAGAGAAGCTCCAGGCATATGTGAAGCTATAAGATGGTATAGCCTTCAAATTACTAAAAGAGCTATGCTCTCAAGAGCAGTAAGTGGAATAAGAAAAGATACATTAATAGTTAATTTACCAGGAAGTCCTAAGGCGTGTAAGGAAGCTTTAGATTTTGCCTTGAATGATATAAAGCATGGAATAGATATATTATTAGGTACTGCAAAGGAATGTGCTAGAAAATAAAGGAGGGGCTTGAAAATGAAAATGATAAAGGTTGAAGATGCTGTAGGAAGTATACTTTCTCATGATGTAACACAAATAATACCAGGAGAATTTAAAGGAAGATTATTTAAAAAGGGTCATATTATAAAAGAAGAAGATATAGAAAAATTATTATCTATAGGAAAAGAACATGTTTATGTTTGGGAGCCAGTAGAAGGTCAGTTACATGAAAATGATGCAGCTACAAGAATAGCAGATTTAGTAGTTGGTGAAGGTGTGAGTTTATCTGATGAAATAAAAGAGGGTAAAGTTGACTTTTTTGCTGCAAGAGATGGAGTTTTAAAAATAGATAAGGATAATTTATTTAAATTAAATTCAGTTGGAGAAATTATAGTGTCTACACTACATAATAATACTCCAATAAAAAAAGGTGAAAAAATAGGAGCAACAAGAGTTATTCCGTTAATAATAGATGAAGAAAGAATTATAACAGCTGAAAATTTAATTAAAGAAAAAATAATAACTGTAGCAGAAATTAAACCTAAAAAATGTCTTTTAATAACTACGGGAAATGAAGTATATAAAGGAAGAATTAAAGATGCTTTTTTACCTGTAATTAAGCAAAAGTTAGGTTATTATGGAAGTGAAGTTATAAGGCAAGTAATCTTACCAGATGAAAAAGAAAGAATAATTGAAGAAATTCAAAAAGGTTTAGCCGAAGGTGTGGATATGGTTATATGTACAGGAGGAATGTCTGTAGATCCTGATGATGTAACTCCAACTGCAATTAAAGAATGTGGAGGAGAACTTGTAACCTATGGATCACCAGTATTACCAGGAGCTATGTTTTTACTTGCATATCATGGCAATACTCCAATACTAGGAGTACCAAGTTGTGCTATGTATTCAAAGAGAACAGTTTTAGATTTAGTACTTCCAAGAGTATTAAGTGATGAAAGACTAACAATAGATGATATAGTGGAATACGGTCATGGGGGATTGTGTTTAGATTGTAAAGTTTGTACATTCCCACATTGTTCATTTGGAAAATAGGGGGTAACAATATGGATAATAAATTAACACACTTTGATAATAGCGGAAATGCTAGAATGGTAGATGTTTCTGAGAAAAAGGAAACTGCTAGAGTTGCAGTTGCAGTATCTAAAATAAAAGTAAGTGCAGAGACATTAGAGCTTATTGAAGCTGGAAAGATTGGAAAAGGAGATGTTTTAGGTGTTGCTAGAGTAGCAGGGATAATGGCTAGTAAACAAACTTCAAACTTAATTCCAATGTGTCATCCGTTAATGATAACAAGCTGTAATGTTGATTTTGATATAAATAAAGATGAAAGTTATATAGGAATAACTGCTACAGTAAAAATAGTTGATAAGACAGGTGTAGAAATGGAAGCATTAACAGCTGCAACAGTTGCTGCATTAACTATTTATGATATGTGTAAAGCTGTAGATAAGAGAATGATTATAGAAGGAACTCATTTGCTTAAAAAAACAGGAGGAAAGAGTGGAGAGTTTAACTTTTAATAAAGGCTAAATGTTGGTATTAGATATTCACCAAGAAATAATGAAATTTTAAATAATTAGTTATAATATATTTTAATAAATATCTAAATACGCAATAAAGTATCTATATTAAAACTTTACTCGATAATTAAAATATGAAAGATAGATTCGGAAGAGAGATAGATTATTTAAGAGTATCAGTAACGGATAATTGCAATTTAAGATGTGTTTATTGTATGGATGAAAAGGACAATAAATTCTTGAAGAAAGATGAGAAGTTAACTGATGATGAAATATATAGAGTTGTAAAGGAAAGTGCAAAACTAGGTATAAAAAAGGTAAGAATAACAGGAGGAGAACCTCTTGTGAGACCTGGAGTAGTTGACCTTATAGGAAAAATAAATAGTATTGAGGGCATTGAAGAAATTTATTTAACTACTAATGGGATTTTACTTGCAGATAGATTGGATGAATTAGTTAAAAATGGTCTTAAAGGTGTTAATATTAGTTTGGATTCATTAAAAGAAGATCGATTTAATAAATTAACTAGATTAGGGCATGTAGATAATGTGTTAGCTGCTATAGATAAAGCTATTTCTTTAGGAATAAAGGTAAAATTAAACACAGTTATAGTTAATGATATAAATAAAGATGAAATTATGGATTTTGTAAATCTTACAAAAGAAAAAGAGATAGATGTAAGATTTATAGAACTTATGCCTATAGGAATTGCAATAAATTATAAAGGCGTAGCTAATGAAGAGGTGTTAAATATTATAAGAAGAAAAGCTTCTGATTTTGAAGAAGTAGTAAGAAATCAATCTGGAGGTCCGGCAACTTATATAAGACTTAATGGAGCTAAGGGTAAAGTTGGATTTATAAGTGCAATGAGTAATTGCTTTTGTGAAGATTGTAACAGAATAAGATTAACTCCAGAAGGGTTTTTAAAGCAATGTCTACATTTTGATTATGGAGTAGATTTAAAGTCTATACTTAGAGAAGGCGTAAATGATGAGAAACTTAAAGAAGTAATTTATAACAATATATATGATAAACCAGAAAAACATTTATTTTTAGAAGATAGTGAGCATAAAGAATTAAAATTTATGAATCAAATTGGAGGATAGGAAAAATGGGAAAAGTTATAGCTATATGTACGAGTAAACATAAAGGAACATTAAAGAATGAGGTTCCGGAAGCAAATCTTATAGAAGAGTTTGGAATAGAAGGAGATGCTCATGCTGGAAAATGGCATAGACAAGTAAGTCTTTTAGCATTAGAAAAGATTGAGGATTTCAGAAATAAAGGTGGAAATGTTGATTTTGGAGCTTTTGGAGAAAATCTAGTAATAGAAGGTTTTGAGTTAAATAAGCTTCCTGTTGGGCAAAGATTAACTATTGGAGAAAATGTTTTATTAGAAGTAACTCAAATAGGTAAAGAATGTCATGATAAATGTGCAATATACTATCAAGTTGGTGAATGTATAATGCCTAAGAATGGAATTTTCACTAGAGTATTAAAAGGTGGAAAGGTTAAGCTTAACGATGAAGTAACTTTAGTTGATACTGGAAAGAAGATATTAAGCTTATAATTTTCTGATACTATATTTTTATTATGAAAAATCATAGAAAGTAATTTTGAAATTTTAAAAATCATATGTGTATTAGTATTATTTCGCATATGATTTTTTTTTTGTTGTAAATTATTTTTTTATAATATTTATTTAAAAAATAAGCAAGCTAAAGAAGATGAGGCAAATATCTTAAATAAAGTAATTTGAAAAATCAAATAAAATAATTAAAAAATTAACAATATTGTGATATAAATCACATACTTTGTCTACAAAAAAAATTATAATCTAAATTGTGCTCGGATGTTTTATGAATTTTGTGAAGTTTAAAGTGAAAAAATTAACAAATGATTAAATGTTAATAAATGAGCAAAATATAATAAAGAAATTATTTTATTTTTAATATTTTAGGAGGAATTATGAATAACAGATCATTAATACAAAAGATCGAAAACATGCCTGTTCCAGTTTTACCAACTATGGTTGGGGCATTAACATTATCAACTGTTTACTCTAATATGGGGTATACATGGGTAAGACATATAACTTCATGGGTAGCAGTTGTAGTTTTACTTGCTTATCTTACAAAGATAGTTGTATATCCAAAGACTTGTGCTAAGGAATACTCAAACACAGTACCAGCTTCACTTTATGCTGGATTTACTATGATAACTATGATTTTAGGTAGTTATTTCTACAATGCTAGTCCTGTTTTTGGGAAAACATTATGGTTTGTAGGTTTAATATTACATGCAATTCATATTTTAGTATTTACATATAGAAATGTTGTTAAAGGTGTAAATATTCAAACTTTCGTTCCAAGTTGGTTTGTTACATACAATGGTATAATGGTTTCAACAGTTGTTGGTGGAGTTATGAATGAGCCTTTAATTGGTAAAATAGTTGTTTACTATGGTATTGCAGTATTCACTATAATAATACCATTTATGATTTATAGATTATGTAAGCATGAATTAAATACTCCATTATTCCATACTCAAGCTATAGTACTTGCTCCATCAAGTCTTTGCTTAGTAAGTTACTTTAATTTTATTGAAACACCTAATAAATTTATGGTGTATTATTTATACTTTGCAGTAATTTGCGCATTATTATTTATATTAGTTAAATTACCAAAGTTCTTCTCATTTGATTTCCATCCAGGATTTGCTGGACTTACATTCCCTATGGCTATAGGTATTGTAGCATCATCTAAGATGTCTGCATACTTAATAAAGCAAGGATATGAAAGCTTTGGAAATGCAGTTAATCAAATTGCAGGAATTCAAATGTATATAACAACAGCTATAATAGGTTTTGTATTATTTAAATTCTTTATGATGTTAGTTAATAGTTACAAAACAAAATAATTATATATTATTAAAAGATGATTCTTATAAAAGGGTCATCTTTTTTTGTGTGTGCCCAGCATGGGCAACAACTTGACGGTGAAAGTCCGTTGTGGGCTTGGTAGTGGGAACCACTAG
>NZ_JAJKGM010000024.1:0-52661 GCF_021412605.1 Clostridium celatum | reverse complement strand
TAGTGGTTCCCACTACCAAGCCCACAACGGACTTTCACCGTCAAGTTGTTGCCCATGCTGGGCACACACAAAAAAGAAATTAAGCAATATTTATTGCCTAATTTCTTTTCTTGATAGCTTCAACTATATCAATATCTGCTGGAATCCACTTTTGATTATCTAATTCAGCTATAGTAACCCATTTTGCATCATTATGAACCTTTAAATTTAATGTTCCTCCACATATTTCACAAGTATAACAATGCATCGTTAAATAAAATGTTTTATAATCATACTCTACTGTTGTTAAGTATTCCAAATTGTTAATGTCTAATTCTAACTCTTCCTTTATCTCTCTTATTAAAGCCTCTTCTTTAGATTCACCTATTTCTATCTTTCCACCAGGGAATTCCCACATATCAATAAATTCACCATAATTTCTTTTACTTATAAATATCTTTTCATCCTTTTTTATTACAGCTGCAACTACTTCTATTTTTTTCATTTGTTTCTCCTTAAAAGTCACTCTTTTCAATATCATTATTATACTAATAATACTTTAATACGATATATTTTACTCCTATTTAGGGAATTATTTATTAATATTATACACCCTTTTAATTATACTTTCATTCCTCTGATTTCTTGATAAAGATATGCTGCATAGGAATCTGTCATACCACAAATAAAATCAGTAACCAATAATAACCTTGAATACTCTTCACTACACTCTTTTTGATCTATATTATTCTCACAAACAAATCTATAATTTTTAGAAATTAAAGAATATAACTTTCCATCATACCCTTTATACGGTTTAACATTTTTATTTAAAGTAGCTGGAATAAATATATCTAATAAACTATGAATTATGTTATATCCTACAATTTCATTAGCAACTATTTTTTCATTTGTATAAACATACTCTTTAGATATATTTCTTAAAAACATAGAAATGTTTTTAGCTTTTGAATTTCCTATTAAATCTCCTTGATAATTTCCATTCATAATATCATCATAAGAAGCAAGAAACTCTTCTACAACTGAATCTTTTAAATATCTATTTAACTTGATTATAAATGATTTTAATGCATATTCGCCTGGATCTTCATACCCATATTCTTCTTTTGCTATATCATAGTTTTTTGATAAATAATATGAAAGACTTTCTTCTAATGTTTTCTCTTCATATCCTTCCGCTTTAATAAACTCCTCATATTTTGCTTTAAAAATATCATGTGATATTATCTTTTTATTAAATGAATCTTCTAAATCTCCTAAAAGGTAAGCTATATCATCAGCCGCTTCTAAAATATACACTAAAGGATTTCTACTACCCCATATATTAGTTTCATCTGCTATTTCTTTAAAAACTGAACTTTCTGATTTATAATAACCTATCTTATTTAACTTACTATTTTCTAATTCTAAAGATGAAATTGGATATTTTATAACGGAACTTAATACTCCTGTTGTTAAATTCATACCATATCTATCTATAACAAAATGAAGCTTTGTTAAAATTCTTAACCCCTGTGCATTACCTTCAAAATTCAATAAATCTAATGCTTCTTGATTATCTAAATTAAATTTATATTTATCATAGCTAAAAGTATAAGTATTATCATCATTTTTAAACAACTTTTCTTCAAACCACTCTCTAATAGCAACTTCTCCAAAATGTCCAAAAGGAGGATTCCCTAAATCATGTATAAGCCCTGCACATGCTAAGATATTACTCATATCTTCTACCATTGCAGCATTAACTTTGTCATCTGATTTAGCTGTAATTTCAATTAATTTATATCCAATACTTATAGCAAGAGACTTTGCAATAGAAGATACCTCTAAAGAATGTGTAAGCCTTGTTCTAACAAAATCCAATTTCTCTAAGGGAAATACTTGAGCCTTATCTTGAAGTCTTCTAAATGATGCACTAAATAAAATTCTATCATAATCATTTTCAAATTCATCTCTACAGTCTAATGCTTTTTTAGTACTTTTATAATCCCTAATACGGTTTTTATTTAATATTTGTTTCCATGTAAATCTAGCCATAACTAAACTTTCCTTTAACTATATATTTTTCTATATAGTTAATTTCGACTATATTTAATATTTTTATTCTCAAACTTTAATTTTCCTTATTCTAAACATAAATAAACTTAAACTAAATAATATTAAAGATATAGCTATCATATAAAAAATATATTGATATATAGAGCTTAAGCTACCATATATCTGTAAATTTTCTATACATATATATACCCATCTCTGTGGCATTAGATTTCCTATCTTTTGCATATAATTAGGCATAACTTCAAAATCCCAAAACACTCCTGATAACATACAAGTTGGTATAACAATTAATATATTAACTGTAATAGCAACATATCTACTTCTAGTAAAGCTAACGATACACAAGTTTAAAGATATAGCTACTAAATTAAGTAACAACATAACTACTAAAAAATTATTAGTATTACTCATATTAAAATTCAAATTTAATAATTTGCAAAGTCCATAATATATAATACTACTTATAGAAGATAGTAAATAAAATACTATAATCAAAGCTATATAATATTTATATTGTTTTATACCACTAATAAAAACTCTTTCTTTAGTATTATTCTCCTCATCTTCAATTAAAAAATTAACTATAGCAACACCACTTATTAATATCATCATTATAACTATTCCTATAGAATTTTCTATTGATGGTCTACCATCATTAGCTTCATTCAAATTATATTTAATTAAATTTTCTTTATAGGCTTCATTTTTTTCTTTAAATTTTCCTATATCTTTATCACTTATTTTAGCTATCAAATTTAAATTGTTTACTTTCGATTTTATAATTGATATTAAAGTTTCTTTAACATCACTATTTGAAATTGATTTAATGGTAATTTTATCCTCTTTTAAGTTTAGAATATTATAACTAAAATTATCTTCTATTATAACTGCTATTTGTATTTGGTGAGATGCAAGTAACATTTCATAATTATCCTTACTTATATCTACCACATCTACATCTTCTATATTATTTATAGTTTCTATTATCTCATTTGATATATAATTATTATCTTTATCAACTATTCCTACTTTATAAGTTATATCATTTCCAAAGGCAAAACTAAAAAATATTAGAACAATTGCAGGAGCTAATATCCCCATAACAATAAAACTTTTTTTCTTTAGTAATAACTTTATGGTATTTAATATTATCTCAAGCAATATTATCACCTGCCTTTAAGTTACTGCTAATAATAGATATTGCTAATAATATTAAAGATAATTCTAAAGATATAACTATTGATATAATTGAATAATTGGTACTAATTCCAGAACTTAAGCTTAATAATGATATGTTTGCCCAATAGGTAGGTGTCATTTGACATAATATATTAGTTATTTCATTTGCTCTTATTAATGATATTGGAACATATGCTCCACCTAAAAATCCTAAAATTATTAATAGTGTATTTATTACACTAGCTGCAGTCTTACTATCTTTAAATACCAAACTAATAGTTACTCCTAAAATTGAACTAAAGACTATTAGAGATATTAATACTATTATTATTTCTCTTATATTTTCACCCCAATTAATATGTAGAAAAAATGTGCTAACAAAATAAACTACAACTATTTGAATTATTCCTACTATTAATCCTAATGTAATTTTTGATAATATAATGCTAAAATCGCTTGCTTTAGATACCTTTAATCTCGTTAATGTATTTTCAAAGCTTTCATTATAAGCTGACACGCTAGTTATTTGTGATATATAAAGTATTATCAATACAAGCTCTGCAAAAGTATAATAAGTAAATGAGTTTATCCCTTTGCTATCTATTCCTTCTTCACTTACTATAATATTACCTTCCTCTTTTATCACATCATTTATAATGCTAGGATCTTCTTTTACTACAGTATCTATCACTGCATACCTTTCTAAATATTCATCAAAGACACTTCTAAATATTTTTTGAGCTGTACTTTCCTTTTTTTCACTTCTATAAAAATTATATTTATCTTCATATATACTAATAAAAGCTAGTCCTAAAGAGTTATTAACATTATTTTTACCTTCACTTTCATTTAATATCTCTTCAAATTCTATTTTCATATTTTTTTCACTATTTTCCTTGAAGCTCTTAAAAATCTGTAAATATCTATTTTCCTCACTTACATCATTAACTTTATAATAAACTTTTTCATTTTCAAATATATTCTTATCAACATTCATAAGACCATTTAATGAAAATCCCATTACAACTATGAGCACTACTGGAAATATAAACATTGTAGCTACATTAGATTTGTCTCTAAAAAAATGTAAAATTTCTTTCTTTATTAAACTAATTAATATCATATTTAACCTCAGTTACATCAATCTCTTAATTGCTTTCCTGTTAATGTTAAAAATACATTTTCTAATGTTGGAACTTCACTTTTTATATTTTCTATAACTCCACTATTATTAGATATTATATTTATTATATATGGAATCACATTTACCCCTTTTGAATAATAACATTTTATTTCCTTATCATTTACTTCTACTTTTTCAATACCATCTATTTTACTTATATGTTTTTTTATATTATAAATTTCTTTTCGCAGATGTATTGTACATATATTTTGCTTAATTATACTTGATTTTAAATGCTCCTTAGTTCCCCTTGCTATTATCTTTCCATTGTCCATAATTGAAATATTATTGCATAGATCATCTATTTCTTCCATATAGTGAGATGTATATATTATTGTAGCTCCTTCTTCATTTAACTTTTTCACTGATTCTAAAATATGATTTCTTGACTGTGGGTCTATACCAACAGTTGGCTCATCCATTATTATTAATTTAGGACTATGCGCTATTGCACATGCCATATTTAATCTTCTCTTCATTCCACCTGAAAATTCATTAGATTTTTTATTTTCAATATCTAAAAGTCCAACAAATTCTAATGCTTTATTTACTCTTCTTTTAAGCTCCTTTCCCCTATAGCCATATAAAGAGCAAAAAAATGATACATTTTCTCTTGCTGTAAAATCATGATATATGGCAATATCTTGTGGTAATAATCCAATATTTTTTTTATATTTATTTATATTTGTTTCTCTTTCTTCAAATATTATTTTTCCAGAAGTTATTTTTTCAAGTCCTGATATAACCTTTATTAAGGTACTTTTACCTGCTCCATTAGGACCTAATAATCCATATATTTCTCCTGTATTTATTGATAAATTTATACCTTTTATTGCCTCAAAGTCATTATACTTTTTATGCAAATTTTCAATCTGAAGGATGTACATAATATAACTCCTAAAGCTTACTATTTATTTCCCTTATACTTACTTCTTTTGCAAAACCTTTTCTAACACAATGATTTTCACATTCTTTACTTTCACAATTTAAACATGGATTAATATCATAATCCTTTAATAAATTTTTAGCTCCATAAAAATTTCCTACTGCAACTCTTCTATTTATATCTCTTATAGGCATGTTATATTTACATGATTTTTCACAAGATGGCTTCTCACAAAATTGACATTTTAACGCTAATTTAGCTAACTTATCTTCCTCTTCATTTTTTCCTATTTTTATTTGATTATATTCAAAAGGCTTTTTAACTATATTCACATAGTTTTTCATATTTTCTTTATACTCAAACTCCTCCATGCCTAACTCCCTTAGTATAAGGTTTGCAGCACTAATTCCTGAAATAGTAACAGCTGGTGTTCCAGTACCCATAACTGTTGATTCTCCACAATTAAAAAGACTATCTACTTCACTCTTGCTTTTTAATCTTTTCATCATATGCTGTCCTAGCTTTTGTTTAGGTCCTGCTACACTTCCCTTCTCCTTTAATGCATATCTATTTAAAGTAGTAGGCGTACTAATTTCTACATGGCATAAATTTTCTTTAAAACCTGGAAATCTTTTTTCTAAAACATCTAATACTCTATTTTTTTCAACTTCCTTCATTTCTCTATATTTTTCAGTACTATAATTATTTTTAAACCCCTTTGGCCATTCTTTAAAAGTAGGGCCTATTGCCATAATAGTATGATATCCTTTTTTACATAAAGTTTTATCATCTATACTTAAAATATAAACAGTTATTTCATCTTCATCTAACTTAGTTTTATCACCAATTAACATTTCAATTGGTAGTGTTCCTTTTGGAATTGCTTCTTCTTTTACAAGTGCAAATAATACTACAGATGGATATGATGGTTCTAAAGAATTTACCCAATTTTTAATATCTTCACTTACATTCTCTTTTAATAACTTATTATATAAATTCCATACAGTACCTGAATTAACAATATACTTAGCACTTATATTAGTTTCATTATCTAATTTGACTTTAATTGCTCTATTATCTTCTACTATTATTTCTTCTACCTCTGTGTTGTAGATCATATGACCATTATTTTCTTCTATTACTTTTTCTAATTTTCCAATTAAATTTAATGTTGAACCTGCTGGATAATAGCTACCACCAAAATGATTATCTACAAACATTATAGAAGATAATATTGCTGGAGTTTCTTCAACATTTGTATAACAATATGTTGATGTTAATTTGTCAAAGAAATCAAATACATTTTTATCTTTAAAATATTTTTTTAATATACTTTTAGTGTTTTTATTCATATATCCTAGAAATCGTATATACTCAATTGGGTGTTTTAAAAGTGATTTTAACCCCTTTTCTTTTTTCATTGCATCTGGTGATATAAAGGCTGGATTTTCTGCTATTATTTTAATATATTGATTTGATAAGTCTGTATAAAATCTTTTAAAATTCTCTTTTTCATTAGGAAAAACTTTTACAAGTTCTTCTATGAACATATCTATATCTTCATAAAAAACTATTCTATGTTCTCCAAAATTAATAGCATAAAGTTCATCATGCTTTATTATGTCTATGGGTTCTTCTAATGCATTAAATACAAATCTATGTGGACTAAAGCCCCTATCATTAAATCCATATATCATTGCTGCTCCCTGCTCAAAGACTACATCTTTTCTTTTAAATATTCCACAAGAACCACCTGGCTTATATTGTGCTTCTACTACACACACCTTTAAACTTCGTTTTGCTAATAAAGAAGCTGCTGTAAGACCTGATAACCCTGCCCCTATTACAATAACATCATACTCCATATAATACCCCTAATTATTTATAATATAGATTATTCTCTTATTTAAATTTATTCAGAGTATAAAAAAATATTAATTATTATTATTAACTTTGGTTAAAATTATAAAATTAAATAATATACAAAAAAGCTGATAGAATTAACTATCAGCTTTTGATTTTATCTTTGATTCATAAATTTAATTACCTAATATTTTATCTGTTAATAATTTCATATCTTCAGTGTTTATTTCATTATCTACATTTAAATCATACACTTTTAAAGATTGCCATTCTTCACTATTGTTTACATTATTTTTACCATAATGTTTTGATAAAATAGCTAAATCACCAATATTTACTTTCCCATCATTATTCAAATCATAATTAGGCTCAGTAGAAATATCTTCTTTAACCTTAGTAACTAGTATATCTTTTATTTCAATATAACTATTAGTTGCTTCTTCCCTCTTTCCCTCATGACTTATCTCTAAAGTATATGTTGCTAAGTCTAGGTCTTGCCAGTTGATTAATTGAGCATTCCAATCCCGCCCTGTTTCATAGCAATCTATAATTTCTTCCTTTTGAACTAAACCATCCTTTTTAAGTGTAAGTTTCATTATTCCATGATCACTATTTTTTACCCCATATAGCTTAATCCCTACTCCTGTAAACTCATATACTAATTTACTCCCCTTTGTTGTTGAGTAATAATTTCCTGAATTAGTTTCACTTGCAGGAACAACACGCCAGCTACCACTTTCTATTACACCATCACTTAATTGTATTGATTCTGTATAATATTTTTCCTCTAACAATTTTATAGCCTCATTTAAATTTTTAATCATTTCATTAATTTCAGGTTGTTTTGCATCATTATTTTCAGCTAATTCTTTTGCTTTCATTAAAACTGCATTTAATCTTTTTATACTCTCATCAGTGTATCTTCCTGAATCAATTGCTTTACTTGCCTGCTCAATAGCTAAAAGTAATTCTGTTTTGTCACCCTCTCCAAATCCTAAACGACTTAAATATTTCTTTAAGAACACAGTTCTCGAATCCATAACTGATTGTTTAGCATCAGTTACTCCCTTAGCATTTTCTAAAGAATAATCAAAGGCTTTTCTTAATATTTCTTCTGCATTTACGTATAATGGATCATTTTTATCTATACTACTTGCTTCTTCAATAACTTTATTTAATTCTTCTGAATCTCCCTTTTCATTAATTTCTTCCGCTAAGAAATTATAAGCATCTATACTATAATAAGATGGATTACTGCAATTTTTCATTGAAATAATAATAGAACTTGTAGAAACGGGATTAAAGTTTACTAATTTAATTGCACGATCTCCCCCGTTCCCTTGACTTTGATCTCCTAGCTTATCTCCTTCAGCTACTGTTACATACTCATCATTTACTAAAACCTTTATCTCATAAGTATCTGTCCAATTTCTATAAGATACAAACTGCTCAAATTTTAATGCACTTATAGTTTCAATATCTTCAAAAGTAAGCGTTATATCTACACTATTTGTATTATCATTAGTAGCCCAACGTGTATATTTATCTGAATCTATTGCTTTATCTGGTGAATAATTATTGTTATTATTATAATAATTATCACTATGAGCTGATTTAAAACTTATCTTTTCATTTACATACTTTTCAGAAAAAATCTCACTTACTTTTTGTTCTCCTTTGAATAATGCAGCTTTAATAATATTATCATTGTCTTTATTTAAGTTTATCGGATTTTCATATATGGTGGATGTTTTTATTGGGTCAGTACCATCAAGCGTATATCTTATAGTATAATTATTATCTTCGCTTGTAGATAAACTCAGATTTGCATCATTTATATCTACTTCACCAGAATCTTTACTAAATATAACTACATTGTTTTTCAATATAGAATTAAATTTGCTTAACATTGCCTCAGCTTTACTTTTATCCATTAGATATATATCAATATTAGAATCATTTTTTAACATCCTATTCTTTATTTCATAAATATCTATATAACTTTGATCTATTTGATTCTGAGTTAATTCATTATCCTTTGTAATCATATATACTTTTTCATCACAATCAATAACTTTTGGATATGCTGAATTAATAATATTAGCTTTTTGTATACAATCACTTAATAATTTTACATTATCATCATCTGCCCCAAGCTTTACATCTTCTGATAACATAATTAATTCTTCCTTTAAGTTAATTAAATCTTTATGAATATTATTAATTAACTCTTGTGCAATTTCTATAATTCTTTCAACATTTACATTAGAAAAATCTATTTTATATGTTGCACCCTTCTTCATAGAAAATGTTATTCTATCGTTATTATCATCTTTTTCAACATCTATTATCTTTCCATTTTCATATACTTTTGCATTCTTTATATCTTTATATTCTCCAGTAAATTCAGCTAATTTTTCATCACCATTATACTGAACAGTAAATTCTGTTGCTAATCCATTTTGCCATTTTTCAGACACTACAAAATTTCCTCTTGCTACTAAACCCTTAACCTCTCCATCACTCCATTCATCAGGAATTGTTGGAAGGAACTGAACATAACCTAATTGACTTTGAAGAAGCATCTCTGCAATACCTGATGTATATCCAAAGTTTCCTTCAATTTGAAAACCTGGACTTTGTTCATGATCTGTTCCAAATCCATGTGAATCAAATAAATTATCCATAATACCAGCATAGTTTGTTGAAAGCATTGATTGAACTACTTTATAAGTATTTTCTGAATCTAAAGTTCTTGCCCATAAATTAAGCTTATGGCCTTTAGACCACCCTGTAGCTTTAAAGCCTCTTTCTAATAAAGACACCTTTGCAGCTTCAATTTCTTCTGTATTATCTTTATTAATTAAAGTTCCTGGAAATAGTCCTACCAAATGTGAAATATGTCTATGTGACTCTCCACCATAATCTCTATTAAAAGATGGTATATTAGTTGTCACTCCATTATTTAAATATTTCCCTGCAGTTGTCTCTTGATACCATTCTTTTATCTGTCCACCTTCCCCAATAATAACAGGGTCTAATTTAGATTGCATTTCTGTCCATATTTTTATTTCATCAGAATCTTTTTCTAATATATTTGCGGCTTTTATTGCTTTCTCAAAAATTTCCCATACCAATGATTGATCATAAGTTGTTCCTACAGTCATTGGTCCCTGTTCTGCAGATGTAGATGGGGCAACTACTAATCTTTGTTCTTCAGTTGAACCTATTTTTTGAACTTTACTTTCAATTAATGAGTTAGTCCACATATTAGCAACTTCTTTTACCATAGGATAAATAGTTGACTCTAGATACTCCTTATCCTTTGTAAATTCATAATAATCAAATGCATTTTGCAATGCCCAAGTTGCCCCATTAGGATTCCATCCATAATATTCTTCACCATTAGGACATGTTTTTCCAAAGGGATTATTTGCTGTATGGATCATAAATCCATTTCCTTCTCCAATTGGAGTAGTCTCAAAGTCATCAGTTTTAGCACCTATACTCATTTCTGCTGATTTTCTGCCTGGTATAACTAAACTACTCATATAGTCTGCAAAAACTTTACCACATTCAGCTAAATTTGTAGAAAATGCTGGCCAATAATTCATTTGAACGTTTACATTAAAATGATAATCTCCTGACCATAAAGGTGAGCCAATACTCCATAAACCAGCCAAATTACTTGGTAATGAGCCTTCCCTTGAAGACGCAATAGTTAAATATCTTCCATATTGAAAAACTAAAGCCTCTAAAGCTTTGCTATATATTCCATTACGATAATTTTCAATTAACTCATCTGTTGGAACATTAGGTGCAATTTCATTTAAATCTAATGATACTCTATCAAAAAGCTCTTTATAATCACTTACATGGTTTTCTAATAATGTATTGTAACCTTTTTTAGCTGCATCATTAATTACCTTATTTACCCTATTAGTTACTTCTTCACTTGTTTCCCCTGTACGATATCCAGGATATATATTTTTATAGTCAGTTCCTGTAGAAAAAATTAATACTACCTCATCAGCATTTCTTACTTTAATAGTACTATTTCCATTTGGTTCTACAGTACTTTCTTTACCATCTACAATTACCTTTAATGAAGCACTATATTTCATTTTATTTCCATTTAATGTTCCTATTAACTTAATAGTAGTATTGTTATCATCAATAGAGGTAGTTGCATCATTTGAACTTAATGCTGAAGATTTCTTAAGTTCAACATCAAAATCTAATTTTCCATCTCCATCTTTAGATAATCTTGTTACTAACACATTGTCAGGATAACTTACAAAGTGCTCTCTTAAATAAGTCGTTTCATTATAATCATATATTACCTCTGAAATAGCATTTTTTATATCCAAACTTCTTTCATAATTATCAACATTTTTTGAATTACTCCCCATTTCGCTAAAATCAAGATATATATCACCAAAATCCTGCCACGAACCTAAATTAGGCCGATTGGAAAATAATGTACTAGATACTCCTGTATTTCCTGTTGGTACTAAAGGGTCATTTGAATCAAACTTACTTATAAGATTGTTATATCCCTCTTCATTAAATTCAAACAATCTATTTCCACCTTGATATTGTGTACCATCATTCATCGTTCCATCTGGATTATCTGGCCCCCCTGTCCACAATGTTTTATCATTAAAGTGGATTCTTTCCTTTTCCACTCCTCCAAAAACACTACTTCCCAAATTTCCATTTCCTAAAGGTAATAACTTACTTTCTAACATTCTATTATCCCCTGAAATTGGTGCCGGTTCATCATACCATAAAGTTAAATCCTTATCAGTATTACCTTTACCTTCTTGAATGTTCTCTTTTGTTACTGTCGCAAATACTGACATTTCAAATATCATACAAGAACACAGCATCGCACAGCATATTGTCTTTAATATCTTTTTATTCTTTCCCCTTAACATTTAACTCTCCCCCTAAAATAGCTATATTTTTTACTAATATCCTCCTTAATTTATTATTTTCTAAAATAATAAAAAATCTAAATTTTTAATTATTTTAGATTAAGCACTTCCCCTTTTATAATAATAGTTGCAAGTATTATACATATATTAACATAACTTTCTTTTATTGTAAATGTTTGCATTAGTCGTGTATTCATTATCTTACTGTGAAAAACTTTAATGATTTTACAATAAAAAAAGATTACAGAAAAAACCAAAAGGTGTGGCTCCTCTTGAATATAGGCGCCACACCTTAGTATCATAATTTTCTTATACCTTATATTATAATACTTTTATTTGCTTTATTAATCATACTTGCTGGAATCTCTTCTTGAAGTTTCCATACAAAACTAATTGGCTTATTACCACTATGACTTCTATATTCACATGTACCAAGATAAGTGAATGGAGATGTAAGTCCATCTCTAGCTTTATGCTTCCTAACAAAAAGAGCTATTTTATTGCCATTCTTTAAATGATTAATATATCTTTGTCCTGTTGCACTTTGTATTGAAGTTTTACTTTGAGTTTGCCAATGAAATAACCTTTCATTTATTGCATAATCTTCATATAATGTTGATGGTGAAAAATCTTTATCACTTTTATTTAAAGTAATAAAGAATATGTCTGTTTTCTTATCTTCAAAATACTTAACACCTTCCCTAAAAGCTGGTTTCTTTTCTTCATTATAATAACCAAAAGCAGACATAATAACATCTGTTGAGTAATCACAATGTAAGTCTAAAGGACAATCATATCCTAAATCTACCTTTTTATCTATAAAGTCAAGATGCTTATAATTATAATCTAATATATCACAAACCTCATTCATCATAACCTTATTATTAAGAAGTTTATTAATTCCTTCTTTTAATGATTTTAAACCTATCTTTTGCGGTGCATCATTATAGAAAATATAATACATCATATTTAACATTAAGCCTTCTTCATTACTAAAGTGGACATTAGAAATATCATCATAACTTCTTATTAAACTAACTACAAATTCTATAAATCTTCTTGAATTAATAAAAAATAAATTACATAGCTTCTTTGTAATTATATCTTCATTTTCATCATTAAAATCAGTTCTTTGCTCTGCCATTACACACATTTTAGCAAAGCTTCTATCTTTACTTTTTCCATAAAAGTCTACTAAAGATAAATTATGATAATTCAAGAAGTTTTCTAAAGTTAATTCAAGTTCTGTATCACCTTTAAAAGTTCTAAGCTTATTTAATAAATTACTCTTTGTGTTTGCTGCAGATTTTATATTTCTTAAAATATATTCTTTAGCTTCTTTTTCTAATTGAATATAACATCCCTTTGGTAAACTTAAAAATCCATTTTCAATACAATTCTTTACTGAATTGTTAGTTTTACCTATTAATGCTCTAAACTTTTCTTCAAAGTTATAATTTACATGAGCTTGCCCTACATAATCAAGAACTGTTAAACATTCTTTTCCTTCGCTAAGTCTTAATCCCATTCCGAGTTGTTGCAGAAATACTGTTAAACTTTCAGTAGGTCTTAAGAATAAAATAGTATTGACCTCTGGAATATCCATCCCTTCATTATATATATCCACAACAAAAATAAACTTTAATTCTCCATTAACTAACTTTTCCTTTGCACTATTTCTATCGTCCTTTTTACTTTCATCAGTTAATGCTAAAGATTCAATTCCAGCTTCATTAAACCTTTGTGCCATAAATTTAGCATGTTCTTTACTTACACAAAACCCTAAACCTACTACTTCATTTATATCTGTAATATACTTATTTAAACTTGTTAATATATTATTTACTCTTATATCATTTCCTGTATAAACTTTATCTAATTCACTTATATTATAGCCCTTTCTTTGCCACTTAAGCTTTGATAAATCTACCGAATCAGATACTGCAAAATATTGAAATGGACTTAATAGTTTTCTATCAATAGCTTCTGGTAATCTTATCTCCCCCGATATTCTATCTTCAAAATATTTAAATATATCTTTATTATCATTTCTTTCAGGAGTTGCAGTTAACCCAAGTAATACCTTTGGTTTATAATAACTTAATAATCTTTGATATGATGGCGCTGCCGCATGATGAAATTCATCTACAATAATAAAATCATAATAATTCTCTGATGTTATTTCACATAAATCCCTACTATTTAAACTTTGAATAGATACAAATAAATACTCTAAGCTTTCAGGAGTTCTTCCTCCTACCATCAATTCACCAAAATTATTATTTTTTAATATTGCCCTAAAAGTATCTCTTGCTTGTTTTAATATTTCTTCACGATTAACTACAAACAATATCCTATTAGCCTTGCCCCTATTTTCTTTACAAAAATCTTTATAATCAAAAGCAGAAATTACTGTTTTACCAACACCTGTTGCTGCAATTACTAAGTTTTTATTTTTATTAAATATTTTTCTTTCAACTTTAAGCTTTTCTAATATTTCTTTTTGATAAGCATATGGTCTTATATCAAAGCTGAAATTTAATTCATTATCACTATCTTTTTGCTCTTTTCTTAAAGATACTTGTAATCTTTTTTTATCTTCTTCTGTTCCATTATAAGAAACAAACTCTAAATCATTCCAGTAGCTTTCAAATGTAGCTTCAAACTTCTTTATAATATCAAAAGAATCTTGCTCCGTAATCTTTAAATTCCATTCTAATCCTGAAGTTAATGCAACATTAGAAAGATTTGATGAACCTATGTATGCAGTTGTAAAGCCCGTATCTCTTTTAAACATATAAGCCTTTGCATGAAGTCTTGTTCTTTCTGTGTCATAAGAAATCTTTATTTCTGTATTAGGTAACTTACTTAATTCTTCAACAGCTTTAATATCTGTAGCTCCCATATATGAAGTTGTAATTATTCTAAGTTTTTTGTTATTACTTTGCGTTGCTTCTCTTAAACTTTCAATAATACATCTAATTCCACTCCATTTTACAAAAGAAACTAATAAATCTATAGAATCACATGATAATATTTCTTTATTAAGCTCCCCTAACATATTCGGCTCTTGCCCTGAACCTGTGAATAATGAACTTTGCGATAATGGAGTTACTGGCCTTATTGCCTGTTTTTTAGTTAGTGCTCTTTTATTATTTACCTTAGAATATAAAGCATTTAACATTTCTCCATTTTTATCTATTTCATATTTTTTAATATCCTCTTCATTTGACACTTCACTTAATATGTTAATTATGTTATTACAAGCTTCTATTTGTTTTATAAGTTTTTCACTATCTTCTTTTTCTTTATCTCTTATATAGTTTAGTGATTTTCTTATCACTCTTGATATATATTGTGAAAGAATTACTTTTGCCTCTTCTTTATCTATTTTATCTTTATCTATAATAAAATTTTCTTGTTCTAATTTGTTTAGTTGTTCTAGTATTTCTTTGTTTATTACTTGCTCATATATTCCCTCTTTCAATATTACTCCCCCATTATAATTTCTTTACTTATTAATTTTATCATATTTAGGTATAATGCTTATATTAGAGTATAATATAATACTCTCTTTTAAAAACTCATTTTCAATAGCATTTATATATTTAAATGTATCTTCTGAAAGTACCTCTTCCCTAGTCGCTCTATAAGGATCTAATGATATAAGTTCTACTTCAATTATCTTTTTTGATAAGTCCTTCATTTATAAATTGCACCACCTTATTGTTATACTTATGAAACTCTATTTTTCTTCTATGATATTACATATGCAATTCTGAGAATTTTTTTAATTTATCCCCTATCAGCTTCAAAGAAATTCTAGGTACAAATACACTCTCTTCAATTAACTAACCTTCCATTATTTTAACATAAAATGTTCTATTTCTAGGTCCATCAAACTCACAAAAGTATACATCTTGCCAGCGTCCTAAAATCAATCTTCCTTCATTTATAATTAGTGTTTGAGATGCACCTATAGTTGAAGATTTCATATGTGCATGTGAATTACCTTCAAAGTGTTTATAATTTTTATCATTTGTTGGATATACCTTTTCAAAGCCATAAATTAAATCCCTAACAACATCAGGGTCAGCATTTTCATTTATAGTAATTCCAGCTGTTGTATGCGGACAATATATAATTGCTATTCCCTCTTCAACACCACTATTTTTAATATCTTCTTCAATAATACTTGTAATATCAATCATTGTTTGTCTGTTATCAATTTTCAAAGAATGTTTATATAACTTATTCATATCATACCTCAATTAATAATAATATTTTTGTCTCTATTATAAGTTAAATCTTAACCTATATCCCATATTATCTGTCTTTGAAATCTAGCTAAATACTTAATACATGCTAATTCAAATTTTAATTTTCCTCCATAAACTTCATGATAAATAAATGTTCCATTATAAGTGTCTTCATCTTCCCATCTAAGTTCTTCTATTCTTATACTATGAAATATCTCATTTAGTCTATTCTCATATTTAACATTAAAACACTTTTCAAAATCAGTCTTATTTTCAAAGTATAGCTCTGTTACTAAGTAATCTTCCTTTACCATAATATTTAGTAATTTCATTAATGGTTCTAAATCAGTAATATTATCATTTTTTCTTATTCTGATTTCATAATCCTCATTCTTTAATTCCACCTTACCTTCTGAAATCATATTTTTTATATCCTTCATTAATTTTAATAAATTAATTTCCTCTATTTTTTGTAACATAATTATCTCCTTATCTTATTATTAATAAGATAATATTTCCCTAGCTTAATAATATTATTCTAGAAAGTAAATTATATTCAACTCACTAGGCCATCCATAATTCTAAATTTACTATGACAATTTTTGTTACTTATATGAAATCATTGAACTTAGCTCAAAAAAGTGTTAATCTATCAATATTAAACTAAAAAATATCTTTATCAAGTGTAAAATTTTCATTGATAAAATAATAATATTAAAGAGCTTATTTTTATTAAATATAGGCTCTTTTTTAGCGATAAAGAGAGGTACTACTATGCTAAAAATTGAAAACTTATCCTACTCCTTTCCACAAAAAAATCTATATAATAATATTTCCTTTACATTAGAAGAAGGTCAACACTGTGCCTTTATAGGAACAAATGGTAGTGGAAAAAGTACGCTTATAGATATAATTATGGATCCAGAAAAATATATGTTTGATGGATCATTAGAAATGGAGCCAAATTGTAGAATTGGATATGTGCGTCAATTCCAAGAGCTAGATAAAACAAAAAATATTACAGTTTTTGAATATCTTGCAGAAGACTTTATTAAACTACAAAATGAAATAACATCTATATGTGCTGAAATGGAGACATCATCAGATATAGATACTTTACTTGAAAAATATCAACAAGCTCTAGATGCATTTGAAGCAATTAATGGTGATGATTTTGAAAATATTATTGATAGAAAATTAAATCTTATAGAATTAATTAAATATAAAGATTTATTAATATCTGAGCTTAGTGGTGGAGAATTCAAGCTTATTCAAGTAATTAAATCAATGCTAACTAGTCCTGACTTACTTATTATGGATGAACCAGACGTATTTTTAGATTTTAAAAATCTTAATTCTCTTAAGGATCTAATCAATTCACACAAAGGAACAACATTAATTATTACCCATAATAGATACTTATTAAATCATTGTTTCAATAAAATTATTCATCTTGAAAACATGGAAATACAGGAGTTTGATGGTAGCTATATTGATTATAATTTCTCATTACTTCAAACTAAAATTGAATTGCAAGAATTAGCAACTGCTGATACTGAAGAAATTGAGAGAAATGAAATCTTAATAGATAAATTAAGAGAACTAGCAACAGAGAATGCTGAACAATTTAGAGGAAAAACTTTAAGGGCTAGAGTTAAATTCCAAGAAAGATTAGAAAAACGTAGGATTAAAGCTCCATTTGTAGATATTAAAGAACCTAATATTATTTTCGTTACAACTAATGAAGTAGAAGAAAAAACAGCTTTAAAAGTTAATGACTATAGTGTTGCTTTTGATGAAGTGCTTTTAGAAAATGTTAGCTTTCATATTAAATCAACTGATAAAGTAGCTATTGTTGGTTCAAATGGTACAGGTAAATCTACACTTTTCCAAGAAATCTTTAAAAATAATAATTCTTCTATTGAAATAGATAAAGATATTAATATAGGTTATTTATCTCAGCTTCAAGGTCAAACATTAAATTATTCTAATACAATACTTGAAGAGTTCTTTGATCTTGGTTTTAAAACTCGTGATGATATTAAAGAATATCTGGAAGGTTATAATTTTAATGAAGAATTACTTAATCAAAAGATAGGAACTTTATCTGGTGGAGAAAAAAATCTGCTTCAGCTAGCTAAAATTGGTGAAATTAGAACTGACCTTCTACTTCTTGATGAACCTACAAGTCACTTAGATACATATTCACAAATAGCATTAGAAAAAGCTATTAAAAACTATAAAGGCGCTATTTTAATGGTTTCTCATGATTACTATACTATAACAAACTGTATAGATTATGTTTTAATCATTGAAGATAAAAAAATTAGAAAAATTAGTATTAAAGAATTTAAAGAGATGATTTATGCTAATCATTTTAACAAGGACTATTTAGAAATTGAACAAAAGAAAAAATTAGTTGAAACAAAAATAGAACTAGCTTTAAGAGATAATAATTTTATTCTTGCAAAATCTTTATCTGAAGAGTTGGAAGAGATATTAAGTTAATCTAATACTAATTGAATAATTAATAATTTGTATGCAAATATAATGATAAAAAATGGGGAAACTAACGGTTTCCCTATTTTATATTTTATTTTTTAAATTTTCATAAATTATACCTTCTCTAAGTCCCACAGCACTTATAATAAGCTTTTCCGAATTTAAATATTGAAGTATTGATAAAATAGCCCCAACTGGTGCTGCAAATATCTCAGCTCTCTTTTTTGATAACCCTTTAACTTTACTTCTTTCATTTATAGGTAATTTTAAAAAATCATTATATATTTTAGAGATTTCATCTATTGTCATACTATAATTGTGAAGTAATTCTTTAGGATAATCTTTATCTTCCTTATATACTCTGGCTATATGTTTTGCAATACCACCAATTCCAATTACATTCATTTTATCATTTTTTATTAACCATGATATTTCATTAATAGTATCATAAATAAATGTATTAAGCTTAATCCTTTCATCTTCAGTTTCAATATTATTAAATCTTTTAGTAAGAGGAATACATCCTAATGGTAAACTTATAGTTTCTTTTAATTCTCCATTTTTCATAAGCGTAATCTCCATACTTGAGCCACCTAAATCCAATAAAATAGCGTCCTTTTCTCTCATTGAATTTTTAATTGCTAAATATCCATATCTAGCTTCCTCTTCTCCTGATAAAATATTTATTTTTAATCCTAAATCTACTTGAACTTTATTACAAATATCATCTCTATTTATAGACCTTCTAATAGCTTCTGTTGCAACAACACAAATATCTGTAACTTCATATCTTTTACATATAAATTTAAACTCTTTTAGTACATTAATAAGTGTATCTATTCCCTGATCAGCTAAATAATTATCTTCTGTTAAATAACTTCCTAATCTAATTGTTCTTTTTTCTTCATTAATTACTTTAAATGTTGAGTCTTCTTGTATTTTATAAATTATTAATCTTACAGAGTTTGATCCAATATCTATTACTGCTCTTCTTTCCACCTTACTCACCTATTACTTCATTTTCAATTTAATATTTTATCAATACCTTAATTTATATCTACTGCCTTTTCCATTATATATTCATTATGTCCTGAGTCTTCATTTACTTGTTCTTTTATTATTTTAAATCCTCTATTAATATAAAATTCCACTGATTTTTTATTTTCCTTATATACTGCTAAATTTAACTTTTTATATCTATCCATTACATAATCTATTAACTTTTTACCAATACCACTACCTTGATAATCTATATCCACAAATAATGCGCCTATAAATTCATTATTTATTATACTTATAAAACCTTTTATATCCTCTTCATCTTCATATACAACTGTTTCAGCCATAGGTATGTATATATTTCTTACATCATTATAGTTGTCTTCCCAATATTCTTTAGATATAAAATCATGAGCTTTTATAGTACTTCTTAACCAAATTCCCATTATTCTATCTATATCTTTACTTTTTATATTTCTTATCATATCAACTTATGTCTCCCTAATATCTTATATGTTTATATCTTATCATTTTTTATTAATTAATTTCTCTTTATTAAATTTTTATGTTTTATTAAAAAATTTTAGTCATCTTAAGTGAATTTTTAATAATGAATTTCAAATAGTACTTTTAAAATACTATTTATTAGTAGTAAAATTTTCACCTTCTAGTATATATTAAAAAAATACACACCTTTTATTAGATGTATATTTTCTATATTTCTATTATTTATTTTATTTCCCAAACAAATGTTGCAGTATCACTTAGTTCTATATCATCTGGTTCAATATTAGGTGCATATGCTTCTTCCATAACAAGGCTTTTATTCTCCATTTCATATGTTGTTTTAGAATAAATACCTACTTCACTCCAGTTATAATTTATAGTTACTAATTTACCAAGATTCACTTTAGATGCCTTAGCTAAAACTTCTGCCTTTCTTCTTGCATTTTCTGTTGCGTTAATAAGAAGTTCTTTATTTACTTTATCTTTATCTTTCACAGAAAATCTTATATTTAATCTAGGTTCCACTTCTGACTTTGTAATTGCTGTAAGTACCTTTGATAATACTTGCATATCCAAATCAAATTGAAGCTTTAAACCTTGCTCACAAATATAACCATCAAATTTGTTTTTGTAATTCTTATTTTCATCATAATAACTCTTATAACTTGTTCTAATATTAAAGCTTGTTGTTTTTAATTCTTTCTTATTAAATCCAGCTTCTTCTATAGCTTTTTCTAATTTACTTACTGAATCTGTAGCTAACTTCATAGTTTCTTCATAATCATATTTATGTGATACTAACTCCATATTTATAATTATTAAATCTGGCTTAACATTTACATTACCAATTCCCTTAACTGTAATTAACCTCTCCACTTATACTTACCCCTTTATTTAATAAATTACTTTAACTACCTATATTTTATCATATTATAAATAATAATTACTTCTTAATTTATCTTTCATGTTAATTTGCCATCCAATTTTTTATTCTTTTGCTTTTTATATAAAAAAGTAAAAGTTGATAACTTCAATTATCAACTTTTACTATAATATAATCTTATTAATATTTATTTAGCTGTAACTCTGATGTAAAATAATCTAAATATAATATAATTAGTACTTCAATAGCTATTCTTCTAAATATTTTCCAATTGGTGACTGATTATACTGTTTCTTAATCTCTATTATAACAGATCCATCCTCTTGCTCTGTTTCAGATAGAATTCTATACTTCATTTTAGATTTTTCAAGACTTTTTTTATACTTATCTACTTCGTCTTTAATCATTTTCACTGCATACTCATGATCTAAATCCTCCTTTAATTGAAAATGTAATGTCTGTATAATACAGGCAGCCTTTACTCTTTTCATTTCTGAATTCCTCCTTAAATTATTAATTTATATTAATGCTACTATGCATCAATATGAAAAAAAGGACTTGTTAAACTCAGTGAATTAGAGCGAAACAAATCCTTTTCGTTTACCCAGTAATTACTAGATCTTCCTATATATATATTATATCAATTTCAAATTTTTTTCGTAAGTTTTTTCTTAACAAAAAAATAATTTTTAATTATTTTTTATCCTTGAGAAAGTTCAACTCTCTTCTCTTGTGATTCATGTAATTTTAACATTACAAATCTAGCAATAGGTTGTGCTATAAAAATTTCTACAGCAAATGCAATTGCAAAGTTTCTTGGCCATTTATAAAAAAACTTATAAATAGGCTCCATAGTTATTTTTCCTATACCAATCCATGTTCCAATTACAGTTAATAAAATTGACATTAAAAATACTGTCCATAATGTATTTACTATAATATGTGCATTAAAACTATCTTCTTCTTTTATTATTTTTCTTGTTAACCATTCTGCTGGCTTATGAGTAAGTAAAACAATTATAATAACACTAATCCATATAAAGGGCACACTTTTCATAGCTTGTTCCCACACTGTCATATTAAATCCAACTTCAAAACATGTTATTAATGGTGCAATTATACATACAGATATAACTGAAATTATACCTATAAAAACTGCCATCTCTTTCTTATTTCTTGGTAACTTCATATAAAATTCCATTTCTATTTTCTCTCCCTAATTGAACTTACTCCTATGAATTAACGTCAGTAGTAAGTTTTATTTTTATTTAACAAAAAAATAAGCGTGGAACCAAACACTTGATTCCACGCTGAACAATTATACGCGCATAAATTTCTTTTTTTATTATATATAAAATCTATATTTATTTCAAGAATAATTTTATTACATTTATAACAATAATAACCGTACTTTCACATTAGAATTTATATACTGTCTATACTTTTACCCATATTTAGTTGCAAATTTTAAACTAAATATTATATTAAAAAAATTCATATATTATTCAAAAGGATATACTAATGCTATTTGTTCTCTAATTTCATCCATTATTGCTGCTAAATCTAAAGTTAAATTATGTGATGCTACATTGCTTTCTAGCTTCTTATCACTTATACAGCTATTAGCCTCTATAATCTCATACTTATAACCTGCTTCATTATATTCATCTTTAAACTTTTCTTCATTATTCTCACTATATAAATAAGCTTCCTTTGCCATCCAAAAAGTAGGTATAACTATCTTTCCTTTTTCTCCATAAATAACTGCTGTATTATCAGTTTCAGTTGAAATAGAACATGTTAATGATGCTACTTCTCCATCAGTATATTTAAAACTAATAGCATCAGTTTCATCAACATTAGTTCTAGTCATTGTTGCATTAGCTTTTATTTCAATTGGTTTATCTCCAATTATATAATTAGAAAATAATATTGGGTATATTCCAACATCCAATAATGCTCCTCCAGCTAAATTTGGATTATATAACCTCGAGTTAATATCTTCTTCACTCTTGAAACCAAAATTTGCTGTTATTAATTTTACTTTTCCTATTTTATTTTCTTCAATCCATTTTTTAGCTTGCTTTATTGCTGGTAAAAATAAAGTCCATAATGCTTCCATTATAAATATATTATTTTCCTTTGCTAACTCTAATACTTCTTTACTAGTTTTATAATTATATGAAAATGGCTTCTCACACAATATATGCTTCTTTGCTCTAATACACTTTATAGCATACTCCATATGATAATTATGCGGAGTAGCTATATATACTGCATCTATATTATCATCATTTAAAAATTCATTTATATCACTATAATAGTTGTCTATATTATATTTCTCTGAAAATCTTTTAGCCTTATCTAAATTCCTTCCATATACTGCTACAAGTTTTCCATCTTGTGAATTATTTATTTCTTTAGCAAAAGCATTTGCAATAGTTCCTGGTGCTATTATCCCCCATTTAATCATAGTTTGTAATTATATTAGCTATGAAAGCTAATATATCTCCTTTCTTAAATTTAATATATTTATATATTTCATTTAACTCATATAGCTTATACTATAGGAGCCATAAGAATTTTTCCTGTTCCACGATATACATTTACAAACCCTTCTCCTGAAACAGCAGATCCCATTAAACTTTTACTTGATTTTTCAACTCTAAAATCTAAAGACTTAGACCATGCAATTGCATAATTACCATCAATTCTAACCTCATCATTTTGTAAATCAAATTCAATAAGTTCATCTCTTGGTACTGGACTTTCTAACACTGCAATCCCATTACCTTCAAGACATAAGTTAAATAAGCCCTCATTTCCAAGCATTGCAGAAGAAAGATTTGTTCTTGCAACTACTTTTTGTTTTATTTTAGATTCACATGCAAGAAAAAGACCATCATCAAGAACTAAGCCATTCCATTCTGAAACATCTTCAAGCAGTATATGTTTATATGTTGGCTCTAACATCAATAGTCCTTTACCCTCATACTTAGGCTTAATTGCTGATTCTTTTGTCACCTTTGAAGATATTGCTTTACCAAAAAAATCTCCAATTCCTTTAACATCTGCTACCATTTTCACAGCACCTGCAGTCCATTGCATTGCTCCTGCACTTATTGTGTATGCATCTCCATTTAATTCAATTAGCACTTGTCTCTTTCTTACATTCATTTCTGATGCAAAGTATGCATTTATTGCACTTTGAGTATCTACACTTAAATCTCTCTTATACTCAAGGACCTTGACTCCACCTTTACTTGCTATAACTTCAATGTTCTTATTATCATATAAATTTTTATATGTAATCATTATAATTCCTCCAATATACATTATTAAATTTCATAAACCAGACTAATTTTATAATAATATTATACTATATTTTTATTTATTAAATTTAATATTGATTATATTTATTGATTTATGTCTATAATGAATATATAATATTAATTAATAATAATTATTAACATCGGAGGTTTATTATGGATATTAAAGAAACTATTTTAAATGTTATGAGAGAATCTGGAAAGCCAATTAGTGCTGGTGAAGTTGAAAAATTATCAGGACTTGATCGTAAAGATATAGATAAAGCTTTTAAAGAACTTAAGAAGGATGAAGCTATTGTTTCACCAGTTCGTTGTAAATGGGAACCAGCTAAATAAAATTTATTTTTGCTACGTTTTTTAATGATTTTTTATATTGTTGTATCATATTAATTATGATATAATTTCTCGTTGTAAATAGTAAACTTTCAGATTAATTCTGTTTGTTTACTTGTGATTTTAAAACAGTTCCTTTCTGTTTTAAGTTTGTTTTCTGTTCGAAGCTGATGGATTTATTTCCATCAGCTTTTTCTTTGCCTCAGGAGTATTTTTGGGAAAGCTACCATAACCATATTTATAAGCCATTTAAACCTAAACACAAAAAAGAAAGCGCAAATATATCTGGATTTACGCTTTCTTGCTACTCGACTAAATTTAGTTTATATTATAAAAAATATTTGTCAAACAAATATTTTTTTATAAATCTATATCAACCATCATTGTATCAATTTTTTCTTCAGCTTTTTTTATAGCATTTTCTCTTTCCTCTTCAGTTGTACCTGTTCCATCTATTTTAAGCTCTTGAACATGCTTAATACCAATAGTCTTCATTATTTTAGCTATATAATTTTCTCCTTTATCCATTATCGGATCTAGCGCCCATGGTATATTACCACCTGAAGATTGTATATAAACTAAAGCTCTCTTTTTATCATCTAATAATCCCTTTGGTTTTTTACCTTTTTCAAAAGAAATAGTCTTATTAGCTTGAACTATACAATCTATGTATTCCTTTAATGGTGCAGGAAATGATAAACTCCACATTGGAGATGCTATAACATACATTTCTGCACTTATAAATTGGTCACATAACTCTCTTATTCTTCGTATTTCCTTTTGATCTTTTTCTGGTAATTTCTTCGCAGCTTCTTCACTAATTACACAATTTCTATCTTCAAAATATTGATATTCTAACCTTGGAATATGTTCCTTATATAAATCTACTTCCTCAACTTTAAAGTCATTATGCTTTTCTAAAAAGCTATTTATAAATTTTCTTGCTACAGTTTTAGAAGCTGATAATTCTTCCGGCTTTGAATTAACACTTATATATAATAATTTTCTCTCCATCATGCACCTCTTAGTCTTTATTTAATTTACTATTCATTAGTTATTGTTTCCTAAAAAAAACATGATATAATATACAAATCATATATTATAAAAATTTTAAAAAAGGTGTTTATTATGAATAAATTATTTATATTGGTTGGGCCATCTGCTGCAGGAAAAAGCTTAATTTCTAACTTTCTAGTTCATAAGGATATTACTATCTTAAATAATCTAATTAACCAAGTTGATGATTCTTCTAAATTAGCAATGTTAGAAAATTTAAATTTAGTTATTGACAATTTAAATAAATCTCCATTTAGAAAAATTATTACTTCTACTTCAAGAAATCCAAGAGAAAACGAAACCCATGGCACTGATTACTACTTCTATGATAGAGTTGATTTTGAATCAAAAATCAATAACGGAGATTTTTTAGAGTATGTTGAGAACTTCGGAAACTACTATGGAACTTGCTTAAACTCTATAAACTCATCTTTACTTAATGGTAACTCAATTATTGTTTTAGATGATAAAGGAGCCATTAAAATGAAAGAACTTTTAAATACTCAAGCAATTACCATTTATCTTGATGTTCCTGTAGATGTCATGGAAAAACGAATGAGTTTTAGAAATGATGATACTCTATCAATGATAACAAGAACAACTAATTTACATATTATGAGTTATAAAGATAAATCCGATTTTGTTATTAATGCTAATAATAGAATTGATTTTGTATTATTAGATTTAGTTGAGATTATAAAAAATACTATTTCCAAATAAACTTCTCTTTGGAAATAGTATTTTTATTCTACTTATTAATATTTTTAAGTTTTCATTTTTTTAATTTAACTACAAATTTAGTATCACTTCTTACTAGTTATATGAAGAATAAAATCTACATATTATTTATTACTTTAATTTTAATAATTTTCTATAACAATATCTGAATTTACCATCCTAACTTTTGTTCTTTTACTGTAAAATGGCTATTATCATTTTTATACTCTATATGAAAATTATTATTTTCATCTATATTTATTTTAGTTAAAGTTGCTTGTCCCATAACTTCATCATTTACTTCATCATCTTTGAAATAATACATCAAAGCCTTAAGAGTTATTCCATGAGCTACTATTAAAATAGTTTTACCCCTATTTTCTTCTATAATTCTATCCATAGTTTTTGATACTCTATCCCTAACTTCTGCTAAATTTTCTCCATTAGGTGCAGATAATATAGTATTACCTTTCATAATAAGACCTATATCCCAACTAGGATTTTCTTTCATAACTTCATCTGTTCTTCTTCCTTCATAATCACCAAAGCACATCTCCATAAGACCATCATCAGTTATTACTTCTATATTTTTATCACCCTTAATTATATTTGCAGTATTAAGTGCTCTTTCTATTGGACTTGAATATATAACATCTATATTCATTCCTTTAATTCTATCTCTCAGTTCTTTAGCTCTTTCTATTCCATCTTCTGTTAATGGTGAATTTCCTCTTCCTTGCAATCTTTTCTCTATATTCCATAAAGTTTGTCCATGTCTAGTTAAATATATTATTGTATTCATCAAAATCCCTCTCCAAGTCTCTATATTTTCAGTTGTTTTATCACTTAATTTATCTGTATTTTAATATTTATTATTGCATTTAAATACTACATCCCTAATACTTAAGTAATTTTAATATTATTTTAACATAAAACTTTATATTTATATGTCACATAAAATTTTTCTATCATTAATTTAAAATATAAATATATATATGACTATATTTTAATATTTTTGATATAATACAAAGAGTAAAAGAAGGAGGTAACCTATGAATATAATTGTTTGTTTAGATGATAAAAATGGAATGATGTTTAACAAAAGAAGACAAAGTCAAGATAAGATACTTAGAAATAGTATAAAGGATATTGTTAAAGACACTAATCTTTTTATGAATGAATATTCCTACAAATTATATAAAGATATTGATACTGGAAATATTAAAGTTTGTGAGGATTTTCTTAATGAATGTGATGAAACTAGCTTCTGTTTAGTTGAAAACAAATCATTATTTAATTATGAAAATAAAATTAATACTTTAGTTATTTATAAATGGAATAGACTTTATCCTTCAGATTTATACTTTGATATTGATTTAAAAAATAATTCTTGGCAATTAATAAATTCTGAAGATTTTGTAGGTTCATCTCATGAAAAAATAACAAAAGAAACTTATAGGAGAATATAATAATGAAAAATTTATTTAAACTAAAAAATTTAACAATTGTTCTTTTAGGCGTATTCCTATGCCTAAATACATTTATTGGTTGTTCTACAATTGATATTCCTTCTACTACAAATGGTGGACAAGTAGTTGAAGACTCTTCTTCTAATAATGTACCTTCATCTAATTCTAATGAAAATGGTAATAAACTTAATACGGATATTGCTGATATTCCAGCATACTCTGGAAATGACTATGTAGTTTTAAATGATAATGTTCCTAACTTTTCTGACTCTGATTTAACAACTACTTCCTTTGAAGAATATAGCCCATTAGATAGTTTAGGAAGATGTGGTGTTGCCTTTGCAAATATAGGAACTGATTTAATGCCTACTGAAAACAGAGAATCTATAAGTTCAGTTAAACCTAGCGGTTGGCAATCAGTTAAATATGATATCATAAGTGGAAAATACCTATATAATAGATCTCATTTAATTGGTTTCCAATTAACTGCTGAAAATGCAAATAAAGAAAACTTAATTACTGGTACAAGATACTTTAATGTTGAAGGAATGTTACCATTTGAAAATATGGTTGCTGACTATATAAAAGAAACAAATAATCATGTCTTATATAGAGTTACACCAGTATTTGAAGGAAATAATCTTGTTGCTACAGGCGTTCAAATGGAAGCAAAATCTGTAGAAGATGATGGTGAAGGTATTGAATTCAACGTATTTGTTTATAACATACAACCTGGAATTACAATAGATTATGCAACTGGTAATAGTGCCCTTAGTGGTGAAGAAATAATAAATACTGATTCATCAACTGATTCAACTAATGATTCAAGTACTTCTAATAGCACTAGTTCAAATATTAATAATGATTCTGATAATAATTCTGATGTAGCAACTGTCATAAGAGGAAATTCTAAATCTAAAATTTATCACTGTCCTGGCCAAAGAGATTATGAAAATATGGCTGATTCTAACTATCTTGTTATTTTTAATAGTGAAGATGAAGCTATTGCTGCTGGATATAGAAAAGCCTCAAGGTAAGCATATAGCTATATTTAAATAATCTTATACCTAATATAAATTAAATACTATAATAAGAGCACCTAGTAAGAATATTTAATCTTGCTAGGTGCTCTTTACTTTAAATACATAAGAATAACTACTAAATTATAATTTAAATTAAACCATTTTCTAATTACTTGATATAATATTTTCGTTATGCTAAACTATGCTTCATACCTATTATAAAATCTTGGAGGCGAGTTAATTTGTCAAATCAAAAAAAATTTTTAATAAGAGTTTTTATAACTTTTATTTGTGTAGTTTTCCTTTCTTCTACCTCTATTAATTGTAGTATAAATTTAAATTCTATAAAAAATATTGAAGATAATCCTATTCCTCCGGAAATAGAATCTGATGATTTTTCATCCAAAACTCCTTCAAATTATGATGCCTTAACTAACTTTAAAATAGCAAGATATTATTTATTAAGTTCCAAATCTTTCACGTCTGAAAGTACAGGTTATATAAAAGCATCTGGATTTTCTCAAAGTATTAAGGGAAGTAAAAAGTATGATGGTGAAAATTATTTTTCTGAAGCTATAAGCTATAGTATTTTTAAACAACTAGCTAATAGAATTTTTTATAATGGTAATGATATTACTATTTTACAAGGAACTCATATTTCTAAGGACACTGCCTCTTGGAATGGTAAGTCTGAAATAATATCTAAAGATGAATATAGAAAACGATATGGTGGATTGCCCACTGCTTTTATTAGATATATAGTTGATTCTAATACTATTCTTTCTAAACATATTGAAAAGAAAGATAATAACTTATATACACTTTCATTCTCTTTAAATCCTCTTCTTGCTACAAAAGCATATGTTAATGAGATAATGACATCCTCTGGTAGTGTTGAGACACCTATTTTTAATAGTATAATAATGTATGTAACTATTGATAATAACTGGATTATACAAGAAATGACCATAGTTGAAAATTATGATATAAAATTATCATTTTTACCTGGAACCCAAAATGCTACTAGTAAAATAACAGAAACTTTTTCTAATATTAATGGAACTGTTATTTTATCCACTGATGAATTATTAAAGGGGTGATTATATCACCCCTTTACAATTGAACTCTTAAATCTTTTATATTTTATCATTATCAAATATATAATTATCTGAATAATTTTTAGCTTTTAGTTTTTTATCTTCACTTTGTATTGTCCATGATATTATTGTATATCCCGTCTTTCTTAAATCTTGAATTCTTTTGTCTTCTAAACTATTTATGTTAATTGATATAAAATCTGCTTTATCATAAGTATTAGAAATAATTTTCTTATAACTTTTCAAAGATCCTTCATCATTAATATCATTTATTAAAATACCTTTTTTAACTTCTGGTACATTTTTTGAGTACCATGTAATAACGCTACTATCAAAGGATTGAATTGCAAAGTCTCCCTTATACCCCTGAAGTATATTATTAACTTCACAACAAAGAGCACTGATATTTTCACAGCCTTTTATCTCTATTAATATAGGTACTTTCCCATCTACAAGCCTTAGGACATCCTTAAATAATGGAATACTTTGCTCTGTATTTAATATCTTTAAATTTTTTAATTCATTATATGTAACATCTTTAACCTTTTTAGAAACTCCAGTTAATCTCTCTAGATTATTATCATGAATAACTACTACATTCATATCTTTTGTAAAATTAACATCTAATTCTATTGGATATCCATTTTTTATTGCATTATTAAAAGCTGCCATTGAATTTTCTGGATATATCTTATTATGTAAACCTCTATGTGCTATTGGTTTATCAGTTATCCAAGTTGTATCTACTTTATAACTATTAATTTTCTCTGCATTATATATTTTAGATGTTGTAGAAGTAAAGCTAATTATTAAAATAATAACTAATATTATTATGAGATTTAATCGTCTTGATATTTTATTTAACACTAATATCACCTCATGTAACTCAAATTCTAATTTTATGTAAATTTAAAGTATTAATTTATTTAGTAGTAAATTTTAATTTATATATTTAGTATATATAAGTTCCATAATATTACTCATAATACATGAAAAAACTATATTTTAAATCTACAAACATCACTGCTATTGGACTTACTAATCATACTTTGTTATATCTTAAAATAGTTACTAAAACAAATATACATTTTTAATTTGTAAATAAAATTCAAATAATAAAGTATTTTAAATATAAAAAATGTACTTACAAAACTCTGTAAGTACATTTTATTACTCTTAATATTAAACAGGTAATAATAAACCTGATTTCTTTAAAATTGGTCTTATTGCATTATAAATAATTGCAACTAATATTACAGATACTACCGCATTTACAAATGTAGTTACTGCACTTAATTTTGCTAAAATAACAGCAGCATCTTGTGGTTGTCCTAAAACATATTGCTTATAAAAAAATCCAACAATAGGATCTGCAATTACATTAAAAGCTAATCCTCCAATTGATGAAATAATACTCCACTTTAAAATATATTTCTTATCATCACTTTCACTAATCTTAGCAATTTTATGTGCAATTAATCCTGTTATTAAACCAATACATAATTTTAATACAAATGTTTTTGGTGCTACTGTTATATATACTGGGTCAAGTAAATCTGCAATTGTCATACCTATTGCTCCAGCAAGTCCACCATACCATCCCCCAAGTAGTAAAGCTGCTAAAACACAAAAAGCATTTCCAATGTGAAGTGAAGTTGCATCTCCACCTGGCATAGGAATTTTAATTTGTAAATAAGTAAATGATACAAAGCACAATGCTGCAAGTAATGCTGTTTGAATTAATTTTTTAAATCTTATTTGTGCATTCATAATAATTACCCCCTTTTAATTATAAAACTTCAAATAAATTTTATACCTAAAATGGTATTTTATGCAATTGTATCCATACACATATTCACAAATTAAATATTTAAAACATTTTTTTATATTTTTCTAAATTTCTTATACCATCAAGTTCCTCATCTTTTTTCATATAGTCTTCAAAAAAATCATTTAATTCTATAGATTTAAGAACATCTTCTAAAGCTAAATCTAGCTCATTAATAGCTACATAAAAACACGCTCTATTATAGTATAAAAAACCTTCATCTTCATTTTCTTCTATACCTTTATTTATTATTTCGATAGCTCTTTTATAATCTTCTTTTGCTCTATACATTACAGCATAATTTAAATAACTATATGGATAATATGGATTTTCTTCTATTGATTTTTTATAATATTCTTCTGCTAAATCTAAATTACCTAACTTTTTGTTAAATACCCCCATATTAAATAAAATTCTAAAGTGTTTACTATCTATTTCAAGTGCTTTTTTCATATATTCTAAAGCAAGCTTTGTATCTTCTAATTCATCATAAATACATCCTAAATTAGCATTTGCCCATAAATCTTTTGGATTTAGTTTTAAAACTTCTTTATAATTTTTTATAGCCTCTTTCTTATTACCTAATTCATCATAAGCATTAGCTAAAAAGAAATATGCCTTTTCATATTTATTATCATTCTCTATTGCTTTTTTATAATACTCAATTGCTTCTTCATACATTTCATCATCATCATAAATAATTCCTAAGCCATAATACGCAATAGCGTTAGTATCATCAAGTTCTAGTACTCTTCTATACATTTTTTCAGCTAAATCAAAATGTGCTATTTTATCATATAAAAATGCTAAATCTAAAATTAAATCTATATCTTCTTTTCCTTCTTTACATTCATATGCTTTCTTAAAAAATTTCAAAGCCTTTAAATAGTTTTTTTCAGTCATAAAATTACGTCCTATTGATATATAGTTATCAAACATGTATGTCTTATCCAAAGTAAATCCTCCAAATTAAATAAGATTGCACCTTAATTGGTACAATCTTATTTTTACACTAATTTCATTATATCTAACTTACATTATATTAAATTACAGTAGCTCCATCAACTGATAATACTACTCCACTTATATAACTTACTCCTCTTTTCCTTTTATATTTTATTATTAAAAAATTGGTTCTTGATTATTCATTGAATATCCATCAGTTCTAACATCTTTCATATCTACCGTAGTATCTTTTATTTCAACTTTACTTAACTTTTTAATAGCACCATATGGTTCTTTTAAGGAAAGTGTATCTCCTCTACCTGAAATAACCCATAACGTCTTATATCCTCTAGGTATTACCCTTAATTTATCTTCACCTTTTCCATCAGTAAAATATATTAGTAAATTTATATTTTTATTATTAGCATATTCAAAGACAGGAGTAAATCTAGTTCCACCACCTGATGATATCCTATCCTTTACATCTTTCATAGACTTAGCTTTATAGGCACGCTTAATTTCTTTATCACATTCTATAATTGTAATTTCATGATTATAATTTTTCACTATAGAAAGTACTTCCTTAATTGCTTGCTTAAATTCTTCATCACTTATACTACCACTTATATCAATAGCAACTGCTATTTCTGCTTTGTGATTTCTAAGTTCTCCCCTTAAATCTAGTCTATTAGGTTGTCTTCTATTCCTTCTTGTTATAGTTTTCTTTTTATTACTTTCCACTGTTCCCATTAACCTTTTAAGATATAGGTTCCAAGGTAGTTCACTATTACTTTTTCTAAGAGATGCTATCATACCTTCTATGTGAAGAGGAATTTGTCCTTTTTCTGCATTACTAATAAATTTATCTGTAAAGTCTTTAAGAGTTTTTTCATCTAGCACACTATTTTCTTCCCAAATATCATGAGTGTTTTCTGGATTATACTGATTTTCTATATTTTCATCTATCCTAGTATCATCTTCTTCACCTTCATCATCATCCTCTAACAAATCTAATTCATTTTGAATTTTTTCTGCATAATATTCAAAAGTATTATATGGCTCCAGATTCAATGAATATTTTGTATTTACACCTCTTAATGTAGTTGCATATGGTGGCAAATTATTTAAATATTGATTCACTACTATGTCCATAGCTAAATTAATTGCTAATGTGCTGTATTTTCCCTTTAATTCCTTTGCTCTTACTAAATGCATAGATAATATATGATGAATTTCATGTTTAATTGTACTTTCCATTTGTTTTATATCAAGTTGCAAAAATATTATTGGGTTAAAATATATAACATACTTAGCATTTTTAAAGTTAACACCAGTAGGACTACTTATATCAAATCTTATCTCTTTTTCCATCTGGAATAAAAAATACCCATAAAAGTTATCCTTATCTTCCATTAAACTTAAATTAACTTTACTTATAAGGCTAAAAAATTTCTCTTTAAACTCTTGTGGTACATCAGCATCAAAGCTTTCTCTATTACGCTTTGCTTTAAACATAGCTGCACTGCTAACAATTTCATTTATATTTTCATAAAGTTCCTTTTTTTGCTTTTCAAAATAACTTTCCATATACTATCCCCTTATTTGACTATAGGATTCAAAATATGCTTCTACAAACTTTTCATTTTCTAAAGCTACTTTATAAGTTTCAGGATAACTATTTTTCATATCTTTCATTATTCCAACCATTAAATCTATAGGATACTTCTTTATAAATTCTATGAATCTATTAATATAATAACTTTTTTCATCATTATAACCTTGAATATTATTTTCTAAAGCTTTTAAAGTATTCATCGCAGTTAAATAAAGCCTTGTATGACTTTCACCTTTAATTTTTTCTATAACTTCTTCGCTAAGAACATCTCCTGAAAAAATATCTTCAAAGGATATTAACGGTTTTTGATTTGCTTCAACAAAACTTATAAATTCTTCTGCAATTAGCTTTCCTACATTTCCTTTTATGACATTTACAAATACTTCTCTTGGGATTTCATCTATTTTATCTTTATAAATCTTAAAAGTCTTTGAAAGTCTTTCGTAGCTTCTTGGTGTAGCTCTTACATCATCTTCATTTACTTTATGTAAATATTCAGGGAATGTAGAAATAAACTCTATAACCTTTTGTTCTATTCCAATGTCCATTGCCCATTTTAACCAAGCTGTATGATCGCTTTCCATATTAAGCCATACAAATCTATTTTCTTGAGCCGCATCCATATCTACAACTTGATAATTAAAATCTGAACCATATTTACTTGATGGATTCATTGCAGCTAATATTTTTACGTCTTTATGTAGCTTATATCCATTTATCTCTCTATTTAATATTAAGTTCATAAGCTCTTGTTGTACTGTATGCTCACAACGATTTATTTCATCAATAAATAAAAGCACACTTTTTCCTTTAGCTATTTCTTCATCTATTTCCCTTAATTTTGTATGAACTGCATATATTGTTGTCTTTTTTTCAACCTTATTACCTATAGAGTCCACTGCAACATAAGATTCTACTGTAGGTAGTCCCCCTATCTCTCCTTCTTTAAGTAAATTTCCATCAATAACAACAAAGCTCCAAGAATTTTTTCTTGCTATTTCCCTTGCTAATGCTGTTTTTCCTATTCCACTTTCCCCTACTACTAATGGAACTTCTCCAGTAGCTAATACTAATTCAACACTTTTTAACGTATCTATAAAATTCATTTCTTTTCCTCCATAAGTTTAAGGTTTATTAAACTATACCATCTATATTTCGCTTGATTTTTAGACTCTATTTTTACATGCTATTTAATATCTAACCATATATAATTACTTTTATATTATCTTTAGTTTCTCATCTACAGCTATCTTTTTCGCCTTTTTACTTCCATATTCATAAATAAACATCATCTTATCTATAGGTATATACTCACTATCTACACTTATAAGATTACAATTTAAAAAATCTCTAACATATTTTTCTTCAATATCATCTTTTGATAATACTTCTTTTAATGCTTCCTTTATTTCTTCTTTAGGTATTTCTTTTAACACACTTTTAGATATATATTTAATTACTAAAATATTCTCCTTAAAGAAATTTAATATTTTTTCCTTATTTAAATTATTTACAAATCTAACTGCTGATTCATTATTTTTAATAGCAATAATTTCTGCATTGTAGCTAGGTGATTTTATATATCTTAATGCATCATAACTTATCTTTACTGCTTCTTCTTGTACACTTTCATAAGGATTTTTTATATACTTTATTGAATCATAATCTTGCCTTATTGCCATTAATTGCAATTCTTCACTTGGATCTTTTGCATATTGAATTGCCCATCCTCTTTGCTTTATTCCTATTTTAATTACGTCTTCACTTGGATTTTTAATATAACTCAAATTAGTCCATCCAGCTTCAACTGCTCTTATCATCATTTCTTCTGTAGGTTCATTTATATATTCAATTGCTCTAACATTCCTCTTCATAGCCAACTCTTGCATTTCTTTTGTTGGATTAGTTATATATCTTAATAAAAGACCATTCTTGTCTAAGGCTATTAATTTCATTTCATTAGTAGGATTATTTATATTTCTTATTCCCATAGGGTTTGTTTTTATCATTTCAATTATTTTAGCTTCATCCATAATATTCCCTCTATTTACATAACCGATTTAAACTATTATTTAATAATTATTATTATCTATTTAAATTATAATACTTTTGAAATTATTTTAAAGTAGATAAATATAGTAGGATTTATTATATTTACTAAATATATTAATTCTTCAGCATTATACTCTTCCTTACTTTAATATTCTCTACTTATTATATTTAAGTTGAATATGTAGTTAAAAGCTAAAAAGTTTATTGCTGGTTACTTTCTAGCTTTTATTTTTTTACCTTAATATATATTAATTTAATTATTTGCTATTTTATATTATTAAACTATCTATTTCTTCCTCGTTATTTGCCGTTATAACTAATATATCTCCATCAAGAATTACTGTGCTTCCATTTGGTATTATTACCTCTCCATTACGTTTTATCATTACTATAAGAACATCATCTGGTATATTAGCCTCTTTTATTGATTTATCAACTATATCATTGCTTTTCTCTACTGCAACCTCTGTTAAAGTCGTACTCTTTCCCTCTTTATATTCATTAAAATGTTTAAGTTTATTACCTGATAGCACTAATGTATCACCTGGAAGAATTTCTGTTGAACCATTTGGTACAAAGACATCCCCCTTACGCTTTATCATAACAACAAGAATATCTTCTGGTATATTGGCATCCATAATAGTCTTATTGGCAATACTATTATGTTCATCAATTGTAAACTCTATTAACTTTGTACTCTTATCTTCCTTATAATCATTAAATGTTTTTAAAACAGACTCTTCATTATCTATCAAATCAAGTTTTTTAGCCAATCTAGGTATAACCGTTCCTTGTACTGCTACTGAAAATAAAGCTATAAAAAATATTATATGAAAAATATCATTATCTATTAACACTCCATAAGTTTCAGCAAATATTGCAAAAACTATTGATGCTGCTCCCCTTATACCTACCCATGATATAAAAAGTTGTTGTTTTTTAGGTATCTTAAACCAACTTAAAATGCTAAATGTTGCAATTGGTCTTGCTACTAAAATCATAAATATTGAAATTGATATACCTTTAATCATTACTGATGGTATCCTTGATGGGAAAGCCAATAATCCAAGTAAAAAGAACAACATTATTTGCATAAGCCATGATATACCATCGAAAAATTGAAATATACTCTTTTTATGTGGTATTTTACTATTACCTATAATAATTCCTGCTATATAAACACTTAAATATCCATTGCCCATAAAATATTCACTTAATGAATAAGACAGTATTGCTATAGCTGTTATAAATATAGTATAAAAACTTTCTATTTCAAACTTTGAATGTCTTAAAAAATAAACAGATAATTTTGCTAATATAACAGCTACTAATATTGCTACTATAATTTGTCCTAACACCATTGGAATAATATTTCCATAATTCCCACTAGACATTAATTCTAATATTATTATTGTAAGCATGTATGCACATGGATCATTACTTCCACTTTCTATTTCTAATATAGAAGCAATTGATCCCTTAAGATTTAATCTCTGAGATCTTAATATAGCAAAAACAGAAGCCGCATCTGTAGACCCAACTATGGAGCCTATAAGTAATCCCTCTAAAAGCGTTGTTTTAAATACTAAAAAACAAAATATTCCCGTTAGTCCAGCTGTAAAAATCACTCCTATTGATGACATAAATATAGATGGAATAGCCACTGGTTTAGCCATGTTCCAATTAGTACCGAATCCACCATAAAACATAATAAATATCAATGCTATAGAGCAAATCTTATTGGCTAAATCATAATTATCAAAATATATACCAACAACGCCATCAGATCCAAAAATCATTCCAAGAACTATAAATATTAAAAGAATGGGCACTCCAAATTTATATAATATCTTTGTAGAAGTAACACATATTAATAATACTAATGCACTAATAATCATTAATTTAATCATAAATTACCCCCTTTATTAATAATATCTACGTATATTGCTATGAATAAATTAAATAGTGTTACTTTATACTATTCGAAACATTGGTCTACTGAATCTAAAACTAATAAAATTTTTCTAATTTAATATAGTATTAAAAGCTTATAAAAATATTGCATATTCTTATTTAATAAAAAAAGAAATGCATACAAAAATTAATTATATACATTTCCTTTTTTATTAAAGTTTAATTTTAACTATTTATTACATTCTTTATTTCTATTTCTTACTGGTACAAATTCTGAAGTAGTATCATTTGGGTCAATATAAACATAATTACCATTATTATCTTTCTTAAGTCCTAAAGATGCCATTTTCTTTTTAGTATTTTTATATTTTGTACTCATTATATTCACCTCTTAAATCTTATTAATATAATTCATTTTTATATTACCCAATTTAATTCTCTATAATAAGTAATTTAATTTACTAATATTACTTTAATAAATAATAAATTTATTTATATAAATTAGATTATTTTTCACTAAATATATTAATTTGTACCACTTTATCCATATAACTTATCTTTTTTTCTTTGCTTTGCTCAACCATTTTTATTATAAATAAAACTACTATAGTAGATATTAACATTACATAAAGTTTAATATTAACTATACCTTCATATACTGCTAAATTAGCTATTGCACCTGTACAGCCTCCCATAATAGGCGCTATTATTGGTATCCATGAATATTTAAAGTTTGAAGTTCCCTTGCCTGGTATTGGTAATAAAAAGTGAGCTAAACGTGGTCCAAAATCTCTAGCTGGATTTAATGCAGCTCCAGTTACTCCACCAAAACATACTCCTAATGAAAATATTAATCCACCTATAACTAAAGGCTTTGTTCCCACTGAAAATTCATTTCTATCTAAAGTAAAAATTAAAAATACTAATATAAAAGTAATTAAATATTCACTTATGAAATTAGTAATATTATTTTTTATTGCTGGTGCTGTAGCAAATATACTTAATTTCACCTCAGCATCTTCTGTTTTATCCCAATGTGGTAAAAACTGAATATATACTAATAAACTTCCAAACATAGCTCCTAAAACCTGAGCCAATATATAACCTGGAACTAATCTCCACTGAAAGTCTCCAATTAGTGCCTTAGCTATTGTTATTGCTGGATTTAAATGGGCTCCACTTATATCTCCTACAGCATAAACCGCCATTGCAACAGCAAATCCCCATGCTAAATTTATAGCTACACTTCCAATTTTAAATGTCCCTGATTTTTTTAATGAATTTCCCGCTAATATACCACAACCTAAAAATATTAATATTGTTACTCCTATAAATTCTGCTAAAAATACATTCATTAATTTCACCCGCTTTAAAATAATTTTTGCTACTAATTATTTTTGATTTATTCACTTTAAAATTTAATTTTTATTTTTGTTATATATCTCTATGAAATATCTACATAAATTAAGGAATCACTCTGATTTATATCAAAGTGATTCCTTCTTCTGTCTTGGGTCAGTTTTAAAAATATATTAATCTATATTTAAATTCTAAATTTATTCAGCAATCTTTTCTCCATTTGATTGAATAACATCTTTATACCAGTAATATGAATCTTTGCATAATCTCTTCATACTTCCGTTACCTTCATTATCACGATCTACATAAATCATTCCATATCTCTTTTTCATTTCTCCTGTAGTGAATGATACTAAATCTATTATTCCCCATGGAGTATATCCCATTAATTCTACACCGTCATAGTTTACAGCTTTCTTCATTTCTTCTATATGCTTTCCTAGGTAATCTATACGATATGAATCATGGATTTCTTCATTTTCTTCAACTGTATCATGTGCTCCAAAACCATTTTCAACTATAAATAATGGTAATTCATATCTATCATACATACGGTTTAAAGTATATCTTAATCCTACTGGGTCTATTGGCCATCCCCAATCACTAGACTTGATATATGGATTTTCTACAGAGTTTTCTAATGATCCATTTACAGAAACTTCTCCATTATCATTAGTTACACCTGACTTTACTACATTTGACATATAGTAACTAAATCCAATGTAATCTACAGTTCCAGCTTTTAATATTTCTGCATCACCTTCTTGCATTCCTATATCATAGCCTTTTCTTTCAAATTCCTTTAATGCATATCTTGGATAATGTCCTCTTACATGTACATCTAAGAAGAAGAATCTTTCACGCATAGCTTCTTCAGCTGCCATTATATCTTCTGGATTACAAGAGTATGGGTATATTGGAACATGAGAAACCATACAACCAATTTTAAATTCTGGATTTATTTCTCTACCTTTTATAACAGCCTTTGCACTTGCTAATAATTCATTATGTGCTACCTTATATAAAACTGCTCTTGGATCTTCACCTTCTTTAAGAGTTACACCAGAGTTTGTCCATAAGAATAATGGGTTATTAGTATCCATTTGATTATTTATTTCATTAAAAGTCATCCAATACTTAACTTTATTCTTATATCTTTTAAAACAAACTTCAGCAAATCTTTCAAAGAAATCTACAAGTTTTCTATTTCTAAATCCACCATATTCTCTTGCTAAATGTAATGGTAATTCAAAATGAGATAAAGTTATAACTGGCTCTATTCCATACTTTAATAACTCATCAAACACATTATCATAGAATTTAAGCCCTTCTTCATTAGGAGTTAATTCATCACCCTTAGGGAATATTCTTGACCATGCAATTGAAGTTCTTAAACATTTAATTCCCATTCCGGCAAGTAAAGCTATATCTTCTTTATATCTACCATAAAAATCTATTGCTTCATGATTTGGATAAAAAGTATCTTCCATAATTGTTTCAGTTATTTGTCTTGGAACACCATGTGCACCAGCTGTCATTACATCAACAACGCTTGGCCCCTTTCCTCCAGCGTTCCATCCGCCTTCAAATTGATGAGCAGCAAAAGCTCCTCCCCATAAAAAGTCATTTGGTAACTTATTCATAATTATTCTCCTTTATTTCGTATATTTTGTACTTCGTTTTTTACTATGATTGTATACTTAATTCTTTTAGATTAATTATTGCTTTTCCATTTTTAACTTCTTGATCTACACATAATGTGTTGTGATCATAAGAATCACTATTAGTTATTACAACAGGTGTAATTAAAGAATATCCTTCTTTTTCTATAGCACTTCTATCAAACTCTAATAGTAAATCTCCTGCTTTAACTTTTGAATTTGCTGCTATTTTAACATCAAATCCTCTTCCATTCATTTTTACAGTATCCATTCCAACATGAATTAATACTTCTACTCCATCCTCTGATTTTAAACCTATAGCATGTTTTGTTTCTGCAACAAATTCTACAGTTCCATTAAATGGCGCATATACTTTATTATCATTTGGTTCTATTGCTATACCTTTACCCATAGCTCCTGATGAAAATACTGGATCATTAACTTTTGCTAATTCTATTACTTTACCTGCTAAAGGACTTTTTATTTCTCTATTTCCAGCAGTTAAAACTGGATTAACTTCTTCACTCTTAACATTTTTAGCTTCTTTTTGAACATCCTCTACCTTTTCTCCAATACCTACTACTTGAACTAGTATTATTGCACCAAAGAATGATATAGCTGCTCCTAATAACATTCCTATAAATGAACTTGAATTATCTGGAGTAATAGCATTTACAACTGTTAATAATCCTGGAAGACCTGCATAAGCATAGTAAGCTATATTAAAGAATGAACCTACAACTGCACCTACAGCCCCTGCTATACATCCACATATAAACGGTTTCTTAAATCTTAAGTTTACTCCATATATTGCTGGTTCTGTGATACCAAATAATCCTGTAATACCAGCTGATAAAGATATATTCTTTGTTGCCATACTTTTAGCTTTTATAAATACTCCTAAAACTGCTCCTGTTTGAGCTATAACTGCCATAGTTTGGAACGCTTGGAATGTATCTCTTCCGTACATATCATAGTTTGCTAAACACATTGGTGTAACTCCCCAGTGCACTCCAAAAATTACTACTACTTGCCATAATCCACCGATAACTGCTGCTGCAACTGCTGGTGCTAAATCATATAAATAGTTATATCCATTTGCAATTGCTGTAGCTAATCCATCTGATAAAGGTCCTATTGCTAATATAGTAAGTGGAACCATAACTACAAAACAAATTAATGGTGTAAATAAAGATTTAACTACCTCTGGTAATTTCTTTTCTACAAATCTTTCAACATAAGATAATATCCATACTAAGAATAATGGTGGTAATACTGATGATGTATAAGTTGTTTCTGCTAAACTAATACCTAAGAATCTAATACTTTCTCCATCTGCTATTCTTCCTGCTATTGCTGCCCAATCTGGACTTACTAATGCTGCACAACATGCTATTGCAATAAACATATTAGTTTTAAAATGTTTAGATGCTGTAACAGCTATGAATATTGGTAAGAATGTAAATGGTGCCCATGACATAAAGCTTAATACTTCATAAGTACCTGTATTTGAAAATGATGGGTTTACCATATTAATTAATATCAATGTACCTTGTAATATACCAGCAGCTGCTAGGATATATATAAATGGCGCAAACACAGCTGACATTGTTGCAATTATTCTATTTAAAACACTTGCCTTTGGAGCATCTTCTTCTATAGCATTACTATCTAAGTTAAGCTCACTTGCAACCTTATCAAATACTTTTCCTACATGAGTTCCTATAACAACTTGGAATTGTCCTCCATTTTCAACTACTGTTATTACTCCAGTAAGTCCGGAAACCTTTTCTTTTGCTTCATTAGTTGTTTCTTTTAAGACTAATCTAAGTCTTGTGGCACATCTTGATGCTTTAATAATATTATTTTTTCCTCCAACGGCTTCTATTATATCTACCGCTAGTTTTTCATAATCACGAATTGTTTTTGACATTTTTCCAATCCCCCACAACAATATTTTTATACCTTAATAATTAAATTGTATATTCACATTATAATTATACCAGTACAATTTGTCAACAGTTTTTTTGAAAACATTTTCTCATATTTAATTTAAATATTGTTTATGCTATACTGAAAATATAAATATGTTAAGTAGACAAGGGAGTAAAAATGCTAAAATATCAACAAATTGCAAACGAAATAGAAAACTATATTTATAGTAATGATTTTCCACAAGGAACAAAATTGCCTACAGTAGAAAACTTTGCTTCCGACTATAAAGTAAGTAAAAGTACCATTGTTAAAGCTATAGAATCTTTAGTATCTAAAGGAATAGTTTATCAAGTGCAAGGAAGTGGAATTTTTGTTAGAAGAAGAAATCGTAGTGGCTATATAGACCTAAATACAACGCAAGGCTTTACCAGTACATTAAAAGAATTTACTATAACAGCAAAAGTATTAGAATTTGATCTTATACATGCTGATGAAGAAATTGCTGAACTGCTTGAATGTAATATTAATGATGAGGTTTATCTTGTTAAAAGACTTAGATATATAGATGGTAAAATTATGTGCTATGAAGAAGCTTATTATAAAAAAAGCATAGTTCCATATCTTACTAAGGAAATTGCTAAAGGATCAATTTTCGAATATCTAGAAACTGCGCTAAACTTAAACCTAGGATTTTCTGATAGATATTTACACTTGGAAAAATTAGATACTAATATTGCTAATCTATTAGAATTAAATACTGGGGATCCAGCAATGTTTATATTAGAACAAATATATCTATCTTCTGGAGTATTATTTAATGTTTCAAAATTAATTTATAATTACGAAAACACTCAATTTTTCCTTCAATCTTCAACAATGAAATAACAAGTAAATGATTTATTATTACTCAATTACATAAAAATAACCTATAGAATAAGTTATTACTAAACTTTTCTCTATAGGTTATTTTTATTATATATTTAGTTTTATAATGATATTAAGATTATTACTATAAAGTGTTTGGCTATTAATTAAAACTAATAAAAAGTATTTTTATAGATAATCTTTAAATCTTTTTCTACTTAAATAAGTTAAGAATTTTCTCCCATAGTGTTAAACTTTCTTCTGCTGTTTCTGTATATTCAACTTCTTCCTTTTGAATTTCTGGTGTCTTAATAACAAATTGAACAGATTTTACATTTGTATTTTTATTTGATACAAATGATATAACCTCATCTGAATTTCCTGATAATTCATCAACCATATTATTAATTTTATCTGTAACCTGTGTATCTAAATCGCTTGTTTGATTATTTAATTCAGTAGTTCCCTCTGATAATTCAGTAGTTTTATCAGCTAAAGTTTCTGTACCTGAAACTAGTGTCTCTGCTCCACTTTTTAATTCTGAAGTACCATTTACTAATGTTGTTGCTCCATTTACAACTTGTGAATATCCATTAAGTAATGCTTGTACCCCATTTGTATAATCATTAATTCCTTGGTCTAATGCACTATATTCTGTAACTAATGTATTTATAGCAGAAGATAATGTAGACATGTTGTACACTAATCCATTTAATGTAGTTGTAAGATTTTCTATAGCTTTATTAAATTCAGCATATTTTACTTGTAATTCAGTTGCTCCATTTAATAAGTTAGATGTTCCATTAGAAATGGAATTTAAATAACTCTCTGTTCCATACATTACTGCATTATTTCCTTGTAATAATGTTATTAATTGAGTAAATAATTCAATTTGAGTATCAATAGTAATAATTTGTTGGTCTGCTGCTTCTACTCCAGCTGCTAATAATTGTTCTTTATTTGCTTGTAACATAGCAATTTGGTTCTTAAGTGCTTCACTTGTAGAAGCATTACTATTTTGTAATAAGTCAATATCTGCGCCATTTGATAACATTAAATTTTTATACGCTTCATAATTAGCGCTTGCTTGTAAATCAGCTATTCCTTGGACTAAGCTATCAATTCCACCTTGTATAGAAGATGATGCTTCAACTAAAGCTGATATATTTTCTGAAGATACATTAACATCATTTAATGCATCTGAAATTTGATTTAATGCATTTGAAACTTCGCTTGATCCTGATACTAATGATTCTGATTTACTATTTAATGTTTTAAGTGCATCTTCTACTTGTGTGATTCCTGTGTTTAAAGAATTTATTTCTGAATCAAGAGAAGTAATTCCATTATTTAATTCTCCTGCTCCATCCTTTAACGTTACTGTTCCATCACTTAATAAACTCGCTCCTGAATTTACCTCTGATATTGCATTTTGCAGTTCTGTAATATTGTCCATTAATTCTTTATTATCCACATCAACATTAAGATTAAGTTTAACTCCGTTTATAGCTATAGAATCCATTTCAAAATCTTCTACATCTGCTTTTATACTAATTTCTGCACCTTTTCCTGCCAGAATTATATATGATAATTGTTTATCACTACCTACATTTGCAATAGTCGCTCCATCTGTTTTAATATTTTTACATTTATCAGAATCCAACAAAAGTGTTGTTTGTAATGCATAATTCTCAAAAAAGCTTGAATCACATTTTTTATTTTCGCTAATATCTAACTTTATTTCTAAAGCACCACTTTTACCAGCAATTTCATTTGATGTTACTTCTTTACCATCCAAATAATATTTAAGTTCTATATTCCAAGGGATTTCTATATTTTCTAATACTCCTTCATAATATAATTTATCTGCAGAATTAGTTCCTGTAACTTGTCCGTCATTATATTCTAATTCATCAACAGTATTCATATTTCTTATTGAAACATAGTCTCCATAATCCACTACATTTTCATTGTCAAATATATTAACTGCATATGCTCCCTCAACAGTTCCATCATTATTTAAATTTATATATATAACTTCCTCTTTATCTGTATTTACCTTATTTAAATTGTTAGTATCTGCAAAGGCCCATATAGGTGCAATGCTATTACTAGCAATAGTTGCTGCTAAAATCATAGTTATTATTTTTTTCTTTTTCATATAAAAAACTCCCTTCTTACATTTCCTTAACTAGTATTTCTTCATTTACATTTTCATTATTTACATCTTTTTTACCATTTTTAAAATTAGCTTTTATTGTTGTCATTTGAATTGGTTTATCTAATAAATATAAAAGTCCTGGGATTACAAATAAAACTATAACTGTTGATAAAATAGTTCCTTTTGCAATTAATGAACCTAATTGACTTATAATGCCATGTGTTGATATTACACCTAGCAATAAACCTGCTAATGTTAAAATTGTAGCTGAAGTAATAATAGATAAAGAAACAGCTGAAACTGTATTTAATAATGCTTCTTTCTTATTAACCTCTCTTCTATATTCCATATATCTATTAGAAAGTAATATTGCATAATCAACTGTAGCTCCTAGCTGAACAGAACTTATAATTAAATAAGCTATATAATGAAGGTTATTTCCTGCAAAATAAGGTATTCCTAAATTAATCCATATTGCTGTTTCAATAGCTAATACTAAAATTATCGGAATTAGAAGTGACTTAAATGCTATTAAAAGAACAATAAATATAACTCCAATAGCAATTGCATTAACCCTCACATTATCTGCAGTAACAGTGTCCATTAAATCATAAGTACTAACACTTTCCCCTGCCAAGTAATATTTATCTGAATAATATTTTTTAGCTATTTCTCTTATTTCTTCTACTGTATTGAAAGCCACATCACCTTCAAAATCTGTTGATACTGTAATAACCATACGACTATAATTATCTGAAAGTAACTTGCTTAATATGCTTTCATTAACATATTCTGTAGGAACCTCTGCTCCAGCATTATCTACATAAGATATAATTGAAGAAACTTCTTTAATTTCTCTTAGTTCATTACTTAATTTTGTCTCTGTTGCAAAATCACCTCTTGGTACCATTAAAACTAACGTATTTGATTTACCAAATTTATCTTCAATTTTTACTGTGTCGCTCCCTAATTTAGTAGTTTCATTAAATATTTTTGAAGACCCATAATCAAAACTATTTTCAGCTTGTGCTAATCTAAAAGGCACTATAGTAATACTAAATAATATAATCATTGGAATCATAAGTTTATATACAACTTTGGCAAATCCATTAAATTCAGGCACTAAAGATTTATGCGTTGTCTTATCAATAAGTTTGCAAGCATATAAAGTTATTACTGGTAATAAAACTAAAACTGTAATCAAACTAAATACTATTGCCTTAGCCATAACTATTCCCATATCAGGTCCTATTTTAAATCTCATTAATATAAGAGCTGCAAATCCTATAACAGTTGTTATACCACTTGAAAAAATAGAACCTACAGAATTAACACATGCTTTTACCATTGCTTCTTCATTTTCAAATCCCTCTTTTCTGTAATCAGAAAATCTGTGTAATAAGAAAATTGCATAGTCCATTGAAACTGCAAGTTGTAGAACATTTCCTGCTGCATTTGTTACAAATGAAACTTCTCCAAATAAAAGGTTTGTCCCTCTATTTAACATTATTGCTACGCCTATTGTTAACATAAACAGTATTGGTTCTATCCATGATGTAGTAGTAATTAATAAGATACCTAAACAAATAGGAATTATAAATAATATTATTTTACTTACCTCTTTTGTTGTTGATTGTGTTGCTGTAGCAGTATTTACTGCTGCACCAGACATAGAGTTATCATCACCAATTAATTCTCTAATTTCATTTACAGCACTAATTCTTTTATCTTCGCTAATTGTAACTGAAAATAATGCTGAATTATCTTTATAATAATCTTCTACGGTCTTTGAATCTAATGTTTGTATTGGTTTGGTTATATCTACTGCATCATCAAGCCATGTAACTTCTTGTACACCATCGATACTACTTAATTCATCTTTTAACTCTAATGCTTTTGGTATACTTATATCTGATACCATTACTCTAGCATTAGGTATTCCACTTCCAAACTCCTCTTCCATAACTTCTAATGAAGTAGTTGATGCAGAACCATCTGGAAGGTAATCATTCATATCATAATTTACAGATACAAATTTGCTACAAATTGCACATACTATAACTGCAATTGAAAAGATACTAATAATTATTTTTTTATGCTTTACTATTTGTTTAAATAATGCTTCCATTTTGTATCCCCCTTTTTAACTATTTTCTGAATAAATTATATTTTTCAAACTGTTTATTTTCAATTGCCATTCTTTGTATGCTAGTGGTATAATACACACATTAATCATGAATGAGTATTACTTAATAAAAAGTTTAAATTTAAGGGAGTTTTTATGGATAGACGTGTAAAAAGAACAAAAAAAATATTATATGAAGCTTTGCTTACACTTATGCAAAATAAAGCCATTAATAAAATAACTGTAAAAGAATTAACAGAACTTGCTGATATAAATAGAAAAACCTTTTATCTCCACTATACTGATATATTTGACATGATTGATCAGATTAAAGAAAATATACTTTTAGAATTTAATGATATAATATCAAAACATAAATTCACTTCTGAAACCAAAGAAGATTTATATTTACTATTAAATGAAATTATAATTTTTATAGATACCAATTATGACATCCTATCTATATTATTAGGACCTCATATAAATGCTGATTCTAACTTTATATATAAACTTAAGATAATAATGAAAGAACGATGCATTGATATTTGGAGTAATATATTCCCTAATGGAAACTTAAAAAATTATGATTATTTTTACTCCTTTGCCTTTTCTGGCTTTATTGGATTAATTCAAAATTGGATTTCTTTAGAACGACAAGACTCTATAGAATACTTAACTAAGCTATCTAATGGAATTCTTAATACTTGTAGTATTATTTTAAATCAACCAGAATTGGACTAGTTAAATTCAAACAAAAAGTGATGATATTACTATAAAGTTATATCATCACTTTTTATATAAAAATTAATTTAAAATCATAAAAAACTAATTAGTTATACTCTTATTTTTTTTTAAACATTATTTCTATTTTAATTTCTTTAATCCTTTTAATCTTTTTGTAAATTTACTTAAGTAAGCAGTTACCCAATATGGTACAAATAAATATACTATAAATACTATAACTGTATATGCCCAAGGCATTGACTTATATAATGTATAAGCAAGTGGAATTGGTATATTAGCTGGCTTTTTAAGCATCATCAGATTACTTCCACAATAGTTATTTAATACAAATGCTATTAGTGCAAAAAATAAAAAATATTTAACATAACTTTTATATAATTGCTTATTTAATTTTATATCCAACTTATAAAAATACAATATTCCTATATAAATCATCATAGTATGAAAAAACATGCTATATATAGAAAGATAATGTCATGTAGGATATATTGTTAATGCTGTTGCTGGGAAAACTAAGTATGTTGCTCCTGCTATCATTGATGCTCCTGCAAGAAAACTATCACCCATTCTTCTCCATTTTCCCTTTCCGTAACCACTTAACCATAATGAGTAAATAAATATACCACAATACCACATTGGAAACCATGCATTTATCCAAGTATAACCAAAGTAAAAATTAAAACCTATCTGTATACCTTCAAGAATTGTAATAATAATTGCAGATACTCGAGTTATTTTTTTTACTTGTTTTTCATCAACATTCCTAGAAATAACCAATAATCCTATCAATAAAATTATACTTAATCCTAATAAAATCATGTGTCCATATGTGAACATACCACAAGGCTCATAAACTTTTCTTGGTGTCCAAAATTGATTTAATATATTCTCACCCTCAAATTACATTTCTACAAAATAGCTTATCTTATATACGTAGCTCAAGGTAAAAACTATTTTTTCATATTAATTATAGTATGTTTAACAATACTTCTTTGATATAAGGTATTACAAAAAATAATAATATGCAATTTGAAGTATTTTATATGACATCATCTAGGAGATAGTTCATATTTTACATTTTATTGCTTTATTAAATTCAATATTATTTTATTCCCCTACAACTATATTCTCATTTTTTGCATTGCTTATTAATGTTAAGTTATGTTTTTCTCTTATAATATTTTCTATTTTTAGGGCCACCTCTGGATTTTCCTTTAAGTAAACTTTAGAATTTTCCCTACCTTGCCCCAATCTTATATCTTCATATGCAAACCATGCTCCACTCTTTTGAATTATTCCTGCTTCAACAGCTATATCTATTAAATTACCTTCTCTAGAAATTCCTTCATTATACATTATATCAAATTCAGCTTGTTTAAATGGTGGAGCTACTTTATTCTTTATTACTTTTATTCTAGTTCTACTTCCTAAAACAGTATCTCCAACTTTTATTGTATCAATTTTTCTTATATCTAATCTTACAGATGAATAAAACTTAAGGGCTCTTCCTCCTGCTGTCGTTTCTGGATTTCCAAACATAATTCCTATTTTCTCTCTCAATTGATTTATAAATATTACTACGCATTTAGACTTATTAATTGCCCCAGTAAGCTTTCTTAATGCTTGTGACATCAATCTAGCTTGTAATCCAATATGTGAATCTCCCATTTCACCTTCTATTTCCGCTCTTGGAACTAATGCTGCAACAGAGTCAACTACTATTACATCTATTGCATTCGATCTTACAAGAGCTTCTACTATCTCTAGTGCTTGCTCTCCCGTATCAGGTTGACTAACTATTAATTCATCTGTATTAACGCCTATCTTTCTTGCATATGATGGATCTAATGCATGTTCAGCATCCACAAAAGCTGCTACTCCACCTAATTTTTGTGCTTCTGCCACTATACTCAATGTAACAGTTGTTTTTCCTGAAGACTCAGGTCAATATATTTCTATTATTCTCCCCCTTGGAACTCCACCAATCCCTAATGCTATATCTACTGCTAAGCAACCAGTTGATATAGCTTCTATATTCATTATTGTATTTGATCCAAGTCTAACAATAGATCCTTTTCCATACTGCTTTTCTATCTGGTTCATAACTAATTCTATTGCTGCAATCTTATTATTATCAATACCCATTTATTATCATCTCCATTTTGATTGATTTTTTAATTATGCTCATTTTTATTTAAATAAAAAATGCGTTGAACCAACGGCAAGTGGTATGACCGTTGGTACAACGCATTGACTTTTAAAGTATAGCATATTTTTTTCAATTGATGTAATACCATAATTTTAGTTTTAATCTTTTTATTGTTTTTAGATTGTTTATATCTTAACTTTATTCTAAGTATCAATAAGAAATATCTACTCATACATATTTTCAGGTATAAGTTTCACTCACCAAATCAATATTTGGAGTCTTGCTTACTAAAGATTCATTTTAATATATTAAATATTTACACTATATACTTTCTAGTACATCTGGAATTCCTATAGTGAATCTACTACCTTTATTAATCTCACTTTCAAGTCTAATATATCCATGATGTAGTTCAACTATATATTTAACAAGAGTAAGACCTATACCACTACTACTTGTCTTCATAACTTCTGTACCTTCAACTTGTGAAAATCGTTTGAATATAAACTCTTGATCTTCTTGTGATATTCCTATACCTGTATCTTCAATTGTTATCTCAATATTATTTTTAAGTTCCTTAATATAGACTCTAATTTCTCCACCTTTATCAGTAAACTTAACTGCATTACCTAATAAATTGATTATGCATCGTTCTATTTCAACTTCATCACAGGATATAATTTTCTCCTCCATATCTGGATCAATTATAAGAGATACTCCTTTTTCTTCTATAAATTTACTCATATTAAGAGCAGCTTCTTCAACTATATATACTATATCATTATTTTTTTTATTTATTTTATATTTTCCACTTTCTATCTTTGAAGTATCTATAATATCATTTATTATTTTTAATAAATTATCACAATTTTTACTTATAATATTCATATAATCTTTAAGTTTATCATATGCAATATTTTTACTAAGTGAATTTATTAATTGTACAGTTGTGGTCTTATGTCAATATTTTGGACACAAAAAGTCAAACTTTTTTATGCTGCACTTCTAGCTAATAATTCACATTGAT
>NZ_JAJKGM010000023.1:0-52982 GCF_021412605.1 Clostridium celatum | reverse complement strand
AAAATGATCTATACAACTAATGCACTTGAAGGATTCAATAGACAGGTACGTAAGTATACTAAATCTAGAACTATATTTCCTACAGATGAATCTCTAAACAAGTGCGTATATCTAGCGACTATGGAAATCATGGAAAAATGGACTCAACCAGTTCCAAACTGGGGTGCTACGTTAGCGGAGCTAACATTATTCTTTACTGAAGAATTAAAAGATGAATTAGCATAATAGCTTGTACTTTTTATAAATTTTATGCATATTATCTAACTTTTGTTAAATAATATAAAAGAACAGAAAAACACATTATTAGTATTTCTAGATAATAAAAAAATATTACTGGAAATCAAAATTTCCAGTAATATTTGATTTATAAGAAACTATATTACACAAAATTATCTACAGTCTCTAGATAAACAATAAGTTCTACTGGATTTTTATTATTTTTCTAAATATCTAAAAGATTCTTTTTATATGATGAATACATGCTTCTTAATAAACTCATTTTATCTTCAAGTTCTAAATAAAGATCAGAAGCAAGTTCTAAATTGTTTTCTGAAATTGCATTTTTAAGTCGTGTGAATAGGCTCTCAGTTGAATTAGTATCTTTCATTATATAAAGTCTTAAGTCGTGAATTTGCATCCAATTAGTTAAATCTAAATCTAATGCTTTTTCACTATTATGAAGGCATTTACAGTTTCTTATTTCTGTAGTAAATTTATTAACTATTCTATGAGCAATTTCCATAGTCCATCTTTTCATAACTGCCATTCTAAAACTATTTATAAGTTGATCAGTTAATACACCGTTTCTTTTTAAAACTTCAACTTTTTCGGGATATTTATCTAAAGCCTTTATATTTTCATATATAGTTGCTGGAGCTTTGCTAAAGTACTTATTTCTTTCTTCTTCTGTAAAGTCTTCAAACACATCTTCTTCAGCTCTATATTTTCTATATTTTTCTAAATAGTCAGCTTCTTCACCATATTCTTTAGAAAGTTCAGCTAAAAGATCATCTTCTGATTTATTGTTTTTAATTGCATAAAGGATACCATCAAGCATTGCCATATAGCACACAGCTATAGTTATATATGCATTTGAGTGTGGATTTGGTGAACGAAGTTCAAATCTTGTAGCTAAAGGATTAGCTAAATCTCTTATAAGCCCAACTAATATTGATCTATTTCTAGATGGATTACTTGGAGATAATCCAAGAGAAGTAACTATGCAAACTGGAGCTTCAAATCCAGGTTTTAATCTTTTAAGAGAGTTATTAGTTGAAGATATAAATGGATTCATAACTTCATAATTTTTAAGTAATCCCATTAGAGAAGAGTAGCCAATAACACTTAGGAAATGGTCTTTAGTTGTATGGAATAAATTAATTCTCTTACCGTTTTTAAGTTTTAAGCTAATACCTAAATGAACATGCATACCAGAACCAGCAACTCCATCAAGTGGTTTAGCCATAAATGTAACGTCTAATCCATGCCTTCTATAAGTTTCTTGAACTAATATTTTAATAAATAATTCATTATCAGCTGCTTGAACAGCATCTGAATATTTCCAGTCAACTTCAATTTGTTCCATTACGTGATTGAAGTTACCAGAAGCATCAAGTTTAGCTCTAACTCCACCAACTTCTTTATGACCCATTTCAGGTTCAAATCCATAAGCTTCCATTAATAATAAACTTTCTTCTAATGCAGTACGAACCTTTCCTTTTGTTCTTGTCCAATATTGTTCATGAAGCACTTGAGAAGTAGATAATTCTTCAAGTTCAGCATCGCTATTTGGAGTTTTAACCCAAAATTCTAATTCCGTTGCAGAAGTTATAATTATTTCTTCAACCTCATCTTTAGTTAGGTCATATGCTTTTAAAACTTCAGGATGAGTGTCGAATATTTGCCATAACGTCTCTTTAAAAGTTTTAACTGCGTTGTTAAGAATATTTCTTGAATCTACAGGTTTATTATCATGATATAAAAAACAAGGAATTCTTAATGTTCCTACAGGTTTATTTGTTACAGTGTCTATAAAATCATAATTATAGTCAACAAACCATTTACAGTTTAAGTCTGCAACCATATCAACTTTTGCATTATTTAATGTTGCAATTCCAGGCAATACAACTGAAGAACCATCAGTTTGAACTGCAACTCCATGCATAAAAGAATCTAAATCACTTAGGAATAAGTTAACAGGAATCTTTTCATCAGTATCATTTCCAGAAAGATCTATTCCTACAAATGAAACAAATTTTATTTCGGGATGATTTAGTAGTATTTCTTTTACTTGCTCTTTTGTGTGATTTTCCTTTGGGATAGTATAAAGTAAGTTATTAATCATAAGCTTTAATCTCATAATATTACATCAGATAATGAATATATGAAATTTGGTCACATCCTTTCTTGTATAAAATTCGAATAAAATGGGTAAAAAGTAAGAAAATGTTCGTAATTTCCTTAAGGAAATTTTATTATATTAAACAGATACTGTCAATAAATTATTTTTCTAACAATCTATAGGTATAATATTAATAATATGATAAGGATTTAAAAAAAATTATACTAATTAAATGTATTTACAAATTATAACATAAATATTTATAATATAGATAGAATAATGTTTAAAAATGTATAAAAAAGTAAAATTTTAATGTGTTAAAGATAAATGGAAATATTTATTTTTGTATTAAGCATTAAATTAAGAATAATATTTAGTTTAAAAATGAAATAATTGGTAATAATAATCTATGTAATTAAATTATTAAAATATGGAAAGCCGAAAATATCTATACAGTAAATAATATCCATAGGTAAAAATAAATTGACAATGCAAAATGGAGGAGTATAAAATGGATAAAATCAGATGCCCAAAATGTGGAGAAATTATTACAGAAAATCCGGAGTGTGTTTCTACTGGGATTATAACTTGTGATGAATGTAAGGAAAAAGTAATTTGGAAGTGTGATGGTAAGGAAACTATAGCCAAGATATATACTTATTAATAAAATAAATATACCGTATATATAATTTGAATTTATTTGAGTTATATATATGGTATTTTTCTTTTTTAGTATAAAAGGAGAAATACTTATAAATAATTTTATAAATTCAAATTATATAACAGAAAATAAACTCTTTTTGATGGTGTATATTATAAAATATATGGCAGTAAAATATTAATATTGCAATTGATTTCTATTATATGGTAAAAATGATTTTGAAAGAATATAATAGATAGTAAACAGGTTAAATTTTTCGTTAATTAATTGGGGGATTAAAATGAGAAACAAAAATAACCAAGAAGATAAAGTGGTATTTTTACCTTTAGGAATAGCATTAGGAATCTCAACAGGTGTTTTCTTTAATGAGATATCTATTGGATTATGTTTTGGAATTTTAATTGGAGTTATAGCTGATTATGTAGTTAATCAAAATAGAAAAAAATAATTATTTAAAATTCTAAATGATTAGTAAAAATATTTAGGCAATAATCAAGAAATTTATAAGATGGGGGTAAAATAAAGATGAAAAAAGTGATGGCTTTATTAAGGTATGGGTTATATATATTGATTTGGACTATAATAGCTGGAGTTATTGCACTAATAATATCTAATAATTCTACATTAAATTATAAAGATGCAATATTTATAGAAGGAATATTATTAATTATAGTAGGCTTTTTTAGTTCTATGAGAGGAATATCTATAAGTTCAATAAATTTAATAGGACAAGATACTGGATCATCTTATAATAATTATACGAACCTTGAAGCTGCAAGGAGGGAGCAAGAAAAACCTGTAAATAAACTTAAGAAAAATTTAAGCATAGGGGTTAGTTACATCACGCTAATTATTGGGGGACTAATAACAATGCTAATAGGTTGTTTAATATAACTAAAAGTTAAAGTTAACCGAAAAAGTGCTGATATAATTTGACTATTATATCAGCACTTTTTCTAATCTAGCATTTAATATAATTTGATAGAAAATAGACTCTTAAGCGTTATTTCTAAAGGTGATATCGAAACTTTTTCCATATAATGTTGGATAGTAATATTACTTTATTGTTCGATAGTTATGTATTTTTCGTACCACATGTTAAATAATACTCTAATTGATGCTACAATTGGCACAGCAAGTAGCATTCCAAATAATCCACCTATATTTCCACCAATTAAAATTGCCATCATTGTAAATACTGGATGAAGTCCTACACTATTTCCTACTATCTTAGGAGCTAAGAAGTTATTATCAACTTGTTGAACAATAAGCATAGCAATAATAGCATAAAGTACTTTTATAGGTCTTCCGCTCAGTAACCCCATAATAGCGGCAAGAACAGTTCCAACAATAGGACCTACATAAGGAATAAGGTTGCATATACCGGCAATAATTCCTATTACCACAGCATAGTCTATTCTTACAATTGCAAGTGCAATAGAAGATAATGCACCAACAAAAAAGGCTTCTAATAATTGACCACGAATAAATTTTGAAAATACATCATTTATAACTTTAAATATTTTAATTATTTTATTTCCAAGAGAACTTCTTCTAAAAATTAGGTTATATAGTTTCTTCCACAAACCTATAAAATACTCGTAATCTTTTAAAATATATATACTTATAATTAAAGCTATGAAAAATGAAGCAATACTGCTACCAATAGACATTATATTTGATGTCATAGCACCTAAATTACTCATAATATAAGTTTGTAGTGCATTTACAATTTGAATAATATAAGGTTCAAGTGAATCAATAAAAGGAATATTTAAATTACGTAAAGTAGTTTCTATTGATGAAGTAGAAAATGAATTAGTGTTAAGATAGTTAGATATATCATCAATAATATTACTTATTGTTGGATTATTTGATAATTGTCCACCAATCATAAAGTAAATTCCCCAAAGAATTATTAAAATTACTCCTAAAACAAGGACGTAAGATGAAATAATAGATAATAATCTTCTATTATCATGCTTTTTTACTTTATAAAATGAATTTGTTCTTAAAAAGTTTTCTACAGCCTTAGTTAAAGGAAATAATAAGTATGCAATAATTAGAGCAATAATTAGAGGCTTTATTAAATTAAGACCATGGTGCAGAATATTTATAGTAGTAGTAAAAATCGTACCTATATTAGACATTATAGTAAGAGCTAAGTAGATAGCTATGGAAGTAAGACTAACATATAGGCAGTATTTAAGTAGCTTTTTATCATAATGTATTTTCATATTTTAAGTACCTCCTATTAAAAAATTTCCTAATTTTATAATATAAAATATAGTATAACATAAAGTTTGGAAAATTAGTTCTAAAACATATTTTTAATATAATTAATATAGCATTCATATTTACATAATTAGATAAACAGATATAATTATTACACTATATATCAGGTGGTTAATTTTTTAATATTATTAATTTTATTAAATTTAAAATATTAAGAAGGAGAAAATAAAGAAGTGTAGAATTAATAAAATATTGGAATATATAGAAAAAAATACAAATAAATTTTAAGTAAAGGTTACCAAAAAATTAATGAAATATGAATATTCTATAGAGTAACACATATAAAATACAAGGTAGAATATAAATTATAATATTGGAGATATTAAGTTTTATATTATTTTTAGGAGGATTATGGTATGGAAAATGTATATTCAAAGATTGATGTAAATGCTTATGTAGCAAAGTATATGGATGAGAATGGATGCAATTTAGATGAGGCATGTGAAGAATTAGGTATAGATCCATCAACAGTATTTACAAATGAAAAAAATGAAGAATTATCTTAAATAAAGATAGAATTTATTTTTAATAATAAAGTTATAATTGTAAGAAAATAATTACAATTATAACTTTATTTATTTATATTTACTTGAATAAATTTAATTGATATACTATAAGCGCCATAAGAAAAGAGTATCCCTCAATTATATACATAAGGAGAGAAAATAGTTGAAGAAAAAAACTAAAGAAACTATATTAATAGGTGCAGGATTGGTAATATTATCATTAGTATTACATTATATTCATATTTTACTTTTTAAAGATGTACATCACACACTAATATTTTTAGTAGCAGATATTGCATTTATACCAATGGAAGTATTCTTTACTACTATAGTAATTGATAGAATGCTTGAAAAGAGGGAAAAGGAGCATTTATTAGAAAAATTAAATATGCTTATAGGACTATTCTATACAGAACTTGGAACAAAACTACTTTCAGATATAGTGAAAGGTGATACACATGGAGTTATGGCTAATCATAGAACTATAACTGCAGATACTTGGTGTGGTAAATCTTTTTCTAAGTTACATAATGATATTTTAGAATATGATTATGAAATAGATATTAATAAAATTAATTTAAAAGATATAAGAAATAAATTAGATGAAAATAGGGATTTACTTATTAATTTAATTTCAAATGGAAATTTATTAGAGCATGAAACTTTTACAGAAATGCTAATGACTATAATGCATTTAAAGGAAGAATTAGATACTAGATATTCACCTGATATAGAAGAATATGAAATACAACATATAGAAAAAGACTTAATGGTTGTATATAAGTATTTAACTATAGAATGGGCTGAATATATGAAGTATCTAAGTAAAAATTATCCAAGTTTATATTGTAAGGCACTTATAAACAATCCATTTGATAATAGGGATAAAAAAGAAAAAGATAAGTGTTTTTTAGAAAATAATAAGTAAAATAAATTAAATATAAGACAAAAGCATAAAATAAATTTGTCTTATATTTTTTTGTGATAAAATATACATATAAAGTAAAATGATTAAAAAATAGTAAATAAGAAAAGGATAATATATGAGTATTAAAGTAATAGGAAAAATGTTATTTAAATTGTTAGTTGGAATAATTACATCAATTTCTATAGTTTCAATTGCAACAGTTATAGTTTTAAATTCTACATTTATGTACAAGATTATGATAAACAAATATAATTTAGTTGAAGAAACAGGTGTTTCAGCAGAAAATTTAATGAAAAATTATAATGGATTAGTTAAGTATCTTCAAAATCCTTTTATAGAAAAGCTTAGATTTGATGATTTTACTATGAGTTATGCTGGAGAAATTCATTTTATGGAAGTAAAACATATATTTATAAATTTAATATATATATCAATAATTTTTATCTTGGGTATGATAATTTACTTTTTTTTGCAGAAGTTGACTAAAAATAAGGAGACAATAAAAAGTTTAATTAATAATTTTAATTTAAGTGCAAATATTTTAATAAATTTTTTTATAGTGCTTGGCATTTTATTTAGTATTGATTTTTCTAAAGTATTTATTATATTTCATAAAATATTTTTTAGAAATGATTATTGGATTTTTGACTCTGCTACGGATCCTATAATTAATGCATTACCGCAAGAAGTATTTATGATATATGCAATAACTATACTGGCTATACTTGCAGTATTTTCAATTATAATAAAAATAGTTCATATAGGATATAATTCAAAAAAATTATATAGAATTAAATAATTAAAATATATACTATAAAATTAATTTATATAAAATAATTGAAGATATCTTAATTTAAGATATCTTCAATTGCTGTTTGAATAGCATTATATAGTGCAGTTGCACAAAGTTCTTGTCCACTTTCCGACAGTAAAAAGGCTTCATCATAATAATTGCTTAAAAAACCTAACTCTACAAGTACTGAAGGAATAATATTATGGTCTAAAACAGCTAAAGTATAATCAGCAGAATAACTTTTTATTCCTCTATCTTCTGTATATTCTAAACTAGCAAGTTCATCTTGAATTATGGTAGCAAATAATTCACTATTATAATCATTAGGATTATACCAAGTTTCTACACCATTATAATAAGAAGATTCATCAGAATTATTGCAATGTATAGAGATAAATAAATCAGAATTATTATTTTTAGAAATATTAACTCTTTCGTACAAATTTTCTATAGCATTATCAGACCAGTTTAGTGTATCAGAGTCTCGAGTATATACAACATTAACTCCTGAGTTTTCTAATTTTTCACCTAATTTTAATGCTACAGCTAAATTTATATCTTTTTCATATGAGCCAGTAATACCTTCGGCTCCAACATCCCAATCACCATGTCCTGCATCAATACATATTGTAATACTATCTTCTATACTTCGTAATAATGAATTAGAGGACAAAACGTAATTTGAATTATTAGTAGAAGTTGAAGTAGAATCAAGGAATATAGATGAAATTTTAAATATAAATGTTAAAATTGGAACACAACATATTAATAAGTATATAAATAATTTTCTTAAATTTTTACGTCTTTTTAATTTTTGTCTTTTTAAAGTTAAGTAATTAGTCAAATTTGTATTATTTTTTATATAAATCACTCCTTAGTGTATATAAAAGAAATTATCATTTGTTAAAATAGATAATATAAATTTTAATTATGTCATATGAATTTTATATGAGTATAGTTGAAAATTAACCTGAAAATTTATTTGCTAAAATTAATAATGAAAAAATTAAGTGATTATAAGTTTTGGAATATGTCTTTGGATATTAATTAAAAAGTATAGATATCTAAGTGAAATCTAGGGGGTATTATGAAGAGAGCAATAATATTTATAATTTTAATAATAGGAATAACGTTCTTTTGGAGTTGTAAAGACAATAATATAAATGATAATAATATTGATAACAAAAAACTTGATTCAAAGGAAGAGAACATAGTAGATAAAAGTACCAAAGAGGAAAATGAAGATAAACTTCAAAAAAATATTGAGGAAATGTCTTTAAATGAAAAAATAGGTCAGATGCTTATTGTGGGATTTGATGGTCAAAATATTAATGAAAATATTAAGTCATTAATATTAGATAACCATGTTGGCGGAGTAATATTTTTTAGCAACAATGTAGAAAGTTTAGAGGGTGTTATAAATTTAACTAATGAATTTAAAAAAATAAATACAAGTAATAAATTCCCATTATTTATAGCAGTTGATGAAGAAGGGGGAAGTGTATCTAGAACACCAAATGAATTTTTAGCAATACCAAGCGCCCAGTATATAGGAGCGTTTGATGATGAAAATATAAATTATAATATAGGAAAAATAATTGCAGATGAATTAAAGCAACAAGGATATAATATGGATTTTGCACCATCATTAGATATATTAAGTAATCCATATAATACTGTAATTGGAGATAGGTCATATGGAGAAACTTCGGATATAGTAAGCAGGCTTGGAATAAAAACTATGGAAGGAATAAGAGATAGTTCAATTGTATCGGTAATAAAACATTTTCCAGGGCATGGGGATACTGATGTAGATTCACATTATGGATTACCCTTAGTAGAAAAATCTTTAGCTGAATTAAAAGAATTGGAGCTAATACCTTTTGAAAATGCTATTAAAGCTGGTGCTGATGCAATTATGATTTCACATATATTATTAACTAAGATTGATAGTGAAAATCCTGCAACTATGTCTAAGGAAGTTATAACTAATGTTTTAAGAGAAAATATGGAGTTTGATGGAGTGGTAATAACTGATGATATGACAATGGGAGCTATTATTGAAAATTATGATATTGGTGAAGCTTCAGTTAAATCAATTAATGCAGGTGCTGATATAATACTTGTTTGTCATGGATATGAAAATGAGTTAAATGTTATTAATTCAATAAAGAATGCTGTAAAAAATAATATTATTAGTGAAGAAAGAATAAATGAAAGTGTTTATAGAATATTAAAACTTAAGGAAAAATATAAGATTACTAATGAAAACATTGAAATAAATACAGATGTTTCTAATATTAATAAAAGAATAGAAAATATTTTTGATTAGATAAGTTATAAATTGCTGCTTTAAATTTCAAATATATAATTTTAATAGCAAATGGCAAATTCATTTATTAAATTTGCCATTTGTTATTTTAAAGTCTTGTGAAGTTTTTTAATGATATATCAAAAGCTCTAATGGAGTGAGTCAATTCACCAGATGAAATAAAATCAACTCCTGGTAAGGCATAATCTCTAACAGTATCTAAGGTTATGTTTCCAGAACATTCAATGATGGCTCGTCCATTGATTAACTTAACCATTTCTTTCACTTGGGATGGTGACATATTATCAAGCATTATAATATCAACACCAGCTTCAAGTGCTTCCAAAACATCGTTTTTAGATTCTGTTTCAACTTCTATTTTTCTAACAAAAGAGCTATTTTCTTTAACTAATTTAACAGCTGCACTTATACTACCTGCATATCCTATATGATTGTCTTTAATTAAAATTCCATCAGATAAAGAAAAGCGATGATTTTTTCCACCACCAATTTTAACAGCATATTTTTCTAAGATTCTAAGATTAGCAGTAGTTTTTCTGGTATCTAAAATTTTAGTGTTAAGGCCTTCGAGTTTTTTTACATATTTATTAGTTAAAGTAGCAATACCACTCATCCTTTGGAGTAAGTTTAATGCAACTCTTTCACCCATTAAAATATTGAGAGCATTACCGGTAACTTCACCAATTATATCCCCTTTTTTTATAAAAGATCCTTCGGAAATAAAGGAAGTAAATTTAACACCACCTAATATACTAAAAACTCTTTCAAATACGGATAATCCGCAAATTATTCCATCTTCTTTAGCTATAAGAGAAGCTTTAGCTTTAGAATCAGGTGTTACAACTGATGAAGCTGTAATATCACCGTAAGGAATATCTTCTTTTAATGCTTCTTTTATTATATTATCAACAATTAAATAGTTTAGCATATCTACTATCCACCTTTTCTTTTAAAAAGTTTATAAAATTATCATACGAATCTAATGCAAATTCTGTAGGAGTTTGTATAATTTCTTTAAATTGAATTTCATTTATTTTAGAATTAATATTTTCAGCAGCTTGATTTCCAAAAACTAAAGCTTCTAAAAGAGAATTACTAGCAAGCCTATTACTACCATGGACTCCGGTACAACTAGCTTCACCAACAGCATAAAGATTTTCCATAGATGTTTTTGAATATAAATCAACTTTAATTCCACCCATGCAGTAATGATGAGCAGGGGCTATAGGTAATAAATCTTTATCCATTTCATATCCTCTTTTTAAGCATTCATTATAAAGATAAGGAAATCTATCAGTTAAAAAATTTTTAGGTCTTTTAGTCATATCAAGATAAACATAAGGTTTATTTGGAGTTTTTGAAATTTCCTTTAGTATCGCAGAAGAAACTACATCCCTAGGAAGTAAAGAATCAATGAACTCTTTTCTATGTTGATTTATAATTACGCCACCTTCGCCACGTAATGATTCAGAAAGCAAAAGCTTTTTGCCTTTAGCGTTAGGTTCATATAAAACTGTAGGGTGAAGTTGAAGATATTCCATATCTTTAATTTCAATGTTATTTTTAAGACTAATATTAATAGCATCACCTGTTAGATATTCTACGTTGGTAGTTGAGTTAAATATTCCACCAATACCACCAGTTGCAAGAATGGTAAATTTACTATTAACAGTAAAAGTTTTTTCTTTATTCTTAAGAACACCACCATAGCAAATATTATCTTTAGTAATTAAATCTAATAACTTTGTATCTTCAAGCATAGTTACATTTGACTTTTGAGATACCACATTTAACAATGATTCCATTACAGCTTTACCAGTTTCATCTTTAACATGGACAATTCTAAATTCACTGTGCCCCCCTTCACGGGTATATCGTAATTTATCTTCATTTCTATCAAAAGGAACTCCAATTTTGACTAAGTTATCAATATTTTCAATAGATTTTTTTACAAGAAGTTTAACAGCACTTTTATTATTACGATAGTTACCAGCTTTAAGAGTATCTTTAATATAATTTTCTTCATCAAAGGTACCAAGGGACGTAGAGATTCCCCCTTGTGCTAAATAGCTATTACAATCCCTAAATTTATTTTTTGTTATTATTAATATCCTAATATCTTCTCTTAAGTTAAGAGCAGTATAAAGGCCTGCAATTCCTGTACCAATTATTAAAACATCATAATTCATAATACTATACAGATAGAAGATGCATATTTTCTAAAGCTTTATGAGCTTTTACCCTAAGAGCTTCATCAATATGAATTTCATATTCTTCATTTTTTAAACAATTATATAAATCATTAAGAGAGATTTTTTTCATATTAGGACAAATCATACCTGTTTTTGTAGGGATAAAAATTTTATTAGGGCTTTTTAGTTTCATTTCATAAAATACACCTTCTTCAGTTACAACAATAAATCCGTCTGCATTAGAGGAAGTAGTAAAGCTTATAAGCTCTGATGTACTTCCGATAAAATTAGCTAAATCACGAACTTCTTTATTACATTCTGGATGAACTAATACAGGATAATTTGGATATTTTTCTTTTAGGTTTAGTATTTCATCTTTTTCAATTCTTTCATGTGTAGGGCAGAAGCCTTGATATAAAATGAAGTTCTTGTTAGGAAGTTGTTCTGCTAAGTAACTTCCTAAATTTCTATCTGGTAAGAAAATTATTTCTTCAGCATCTATATTATTTAATATGTCTATTGCTGATGATGAAGTAACACATACATCTGATAATGCTTTTATATCTAAGTTTGAATTAATATAGCTTACAACTTTAGCGTTAGGATGCTTGTCTATAATTTCTTCTAATCTATCAACTAATGCCATATCAGCCATTGGACATGTGGTTTTGTTAGAAGGAATAAGAATTTTTTTATTAGGAGAAAGAATTTTAGCACTTTCAGCCATAAATTTTACTCCGCAAAATATTATTAATTCTTTATCACTTTCCATTGCCTTTTTACTTAAAAAATAAGAATCACCAACTATATCAGCAATTTCTTGAATTTCATCACATTGATAAAGATGAGCAACTATTAATGCATTTTTTTCTTCTTTCAATTTAAGTATTTCTTCTTTTAAGCTCATGTTTACACCTCTTTAATATATATTTACTTGTGTATATACACTAGATTATCATAAAAGTATTCAAACATCAAATGGATTATATGTGCTAGAGATAAATTCATATTAGGAATTAATTTTATATTAGTATAATTTTAATTATTAAATATTAAAATAGAGTAGAATAAAATCGAATGGAACAATTTCCAGGGAAATATAGTCTAATAAATAATATAAAGATTAGTTATTGAATAGTACAAAGGAAAAGAGGGATAAATATGGTTTTTAGTAGTATTCTATTTATATTTAGATTTTTACCAATTGCTATGGGGATTTATTTTTTAACTCCTAAAAAATTTAAAAATCTAAGTTTATTAGTACTAAGTTTAGTATTTTACTCATGGGGAGAACCTAAATATTTTTTTATAATGATAATATCTATATTTATAGATTATTTTGTAAGTAGAGGAATTGAAAAATATAGAACAAATAAGAAGATTAGTATTGCACTTTTATGTACATCTATAACTTTTAATTTAGGAATGTTATTTTTCTTTAAATATTTTAATTTCTTTTTAGAAAATATAAATAATATTTTTAACCTTTCATTAAATTATGTAAAAATTACTTTACCTTTAGGAATAAGTTTTTACACTTTTCAAACTATGTCATATACAATAGATGTATTTTTAGGAAAGGTTAAAGCAGAAAAAAATATTATAAACTTTGGTGCGTTTGTATGTCTTTTCCCACAACTTATTGCAGGACCAATAGTTAAATATACGGATATAAATAAAGAATTAAAAAATAGAGAAGTAAACTTAAATCAAATTCAAGATGGCGTAGAACTTTTTATATTGGGAGTTGGAAGCAAAGTTCTTATTGCTAATAATATAGGTGCACTTTGGACAGAAATAGAAACTATAGGATTTAGTAATATAAGTACAATTTTAGCATGGATGGGAGTGCTAGCATTTGCTTTTCAGATATATTTTGATTTTAGTGGATATTCACTTATGGCAATAGGTCTTGGAAAAATGTTGGGGTTTAATTTCCCAAGAAATTTTAATTATCCTTATATATCAAGAAGTATAACTGAGTTTTGGAGAAGATGGCATATTACTTTAGGATCATGGTTTAGAGAGTATGTATATATACCACTTGGAGGAAATAGAGTGGGAAAGTACAGATTATATTTTAATCTTTTTGTAGTATGGTTTTTAACTGGTTTTTGGCATGGGGCCAGTTATAATTTTATATTGTGGGGACTATATTTCTTCGTATTAATAAGTATAGAAAAAGCAGGAATTTTAAAATTTTTAAATAGGCATAAAATATTTTCCCATATATATGCATTATTTTTTATAATTATGGGATGGGCATTATTTGCAGTTGTTGATTTAAATCAGCTTAAAATATTAATTCAAAGAATGTTTACCTTAAATAATAGCTTAGAATGGTTATATTACATAAGAAATTATGGAATTACATTTATAATTGCAGGGATTTTTTCAACACCATTAATATCTAATTTATACAAAAAGATAGTTAAAAGTGAAGTTATAAATACTATAGTTTTAATAATTATACTTTTATTATGCATAGCATATTTAGTTGATGCAAGTTATAATCCATTTTTATACTTTAGATTTTAGGAGGTGTAAATATTGAAAAAAAAATATTTATTACATAGTTTTATTGTTATAGTTTTAGGGTTGACAATAGTAAGCTTCATTATTGATAATAAAACATTTTCTGAATTAGAAAATAGAAATTTAAAAACTAAGGTAACTTTCAATTTAAAGGATTTTTTTAATGGAAGTTTTCAAAAAAATTATGAGACATATATTAATGATCAATTTCCCTTAAGAGATAAATGGATTAGTTTAAAATCAAGAAGTGAATATGTATTAGGAAAAGTAGAAAACAACGGAATAATATATGGAAATAATGATGAGTTATTTGAAAAATTTGATACTATAGATGAAGAAAAATTGAAAAATAATATTAATGCTATAAACTTATTTAGCAAAAAAAATTTAGATAAAGTATCATTAATAATTGCACCAAATTCTTATGAAATATATAGAGAAGATCTTCCTTTAGGATCAAGACAAATAAGACAAGATGTAATAATAAAAGAAATATATTCATCATTAAAATATACTAATAATATTGATGTTTTTAATGTATTAATGAAAAATAAGGGTAAATATATTTATTATAAGACAGATCATCACTGGACAACATATGGAGCATATTTAGCATACTTAGAATTTATAAAATCACTTGGATTACAACCAATAGATATAAATAGTCTTATAGAAGTAAATGTAAGTAACTTTTATGGAACATATTTTTCAAAGGCGAAACCCTTTAATATTAATGGTGACAATTTAATATATTATGAATTTGATAATTTAACAATGAATATTGTAGGAGATGCTGTATATGAATCTATATATGATTATTCCAAGTTAGAAATAAGAGACAAATACTCAATGTTTTTAAATGGAAATAATCCAATTACAATAATAAAAAATTCAGAACTTAAGAATGGAAAAAAACTTTTAGTTATCAAAGATTCTTTTGCAAATTCACTTGTGCCATTTTTAACACAAAATTATGAAGAAATACATGTTATTGATTTAAGAAGTTTTTCAAGTAAAATTAGTGAATATATTAAAGAAAACGCATTTGATAATATACTAATCCTATACAATTTTATAAATTTATCAACGGACAATAGCATAATAAAATTAAAGTATTAGTATAATACGGTTAAATTATTAGATAACTTGATATCGAAAAGGTTGCTTTTTAACGTAATTTTTATTCCAATGAAGATTAAATTCTAAGATTCATTATGAATATTTCTTGCGTTAAGATCACAACCTTTTCTTTATAATTTACTTCATGATTTAGTGAAATAACAAAGTAAAAAAGCAAATATTTCTTGCTATAAGATATTATATAAATGTAGCAAAATATTATCCTTAGTTCGTAATATAATTTTAAAGATAGGCAAGAATACTTATAGTTTTGGTGTCAATTATTTCCCCACTTTTAACCATTGATTTAACTTCTTCTAAAGTAAATGTCTTTACTTCTGTAAATTCATCTTCATCGCAAGATTTTTCTCCTATATAAAGGTCTGTAGCTTTATATAAGTGAATAAGTTCATTACAAAATCCAGGAGCAGTTGCAATAGCACCAAGATAGGTCATATTTTTAGCTTTATATCCTGTTTCCTCTTCAAGTTCTCTATGTGCGCAAGTAAGAGAATCTTCATTTTTATCAAGCTTTCCAGCTGGAATTTCTAGAATAGTTTTTTCAATTGCTTTTCTAAATTGCTCAACTAAAATTATTTTATTGTTATCTATAAAAGGTATTATTGCACATGCACCTGGATGTTTAATGATATCTCTATCACTAATATCACCATTAGGTAATTCTACAGAAATATTAGTAAAGGTTAAATAGTTACCTTCATAGATTATATTTTCACTTAGAGTTTTTTCATAAAATTTCATAACATCACTCCTAAACTTTCTAATAAATATACTAATACTAAAATAAAATATTTTCAAAAGTATTATTTTTATTTAATAGGTATTATATCTTTTGTATAAAAAATATAAAACAATTAAAAAAGTAAAGTTGAATAATGTAACAAAATAGTGAGTTTTTACATAAGATGAATTATAAATAAAACAAATGATTAGTTAAAGTGTAATAACAGGAGGATAAAAAAGTGAAAGAATACAACAATTTTTATGATGAAGAAAACTATGAAGAAAGCTACGAAGATAATTGGGAAGATTACCAAGAATCAAGCTTTGACAAACATGATGAATGTAAGAAAAATGATAAGTATGAAAAGCATGAGAAATGTGAAAAACATGAGAAATGTGAAAAGAATGACAAATGTGAATATGATAAATATGATGAATATGAATGTAAAAAAGAAGAATCAGTTTGTTGCGTATGTAAAGGACCAAGAGGACCAAGAGGACCAAGAGGACCAATGGGACCAAAAGGTTGCGATGGTGAAAGAGGACCAAGAGGACCAAGAGGAGAAAAAGGAGAAAAAGGAGATACAGGAGAAAGAGGACCAATAGGACCAGCAGGACCAACAGGAGCAACAGGGGCAACAGGAGCAACAGGAGCAACAGGAGCAACAGGAGCAGTAGGACCAGCAGGACCACAAGGTGAAACAGGACCAACAGGACCAAGAGGACCAATGGGATTAAGAGGAATAAAAGGTGATAAGGGAGATACAGGAGCAACAGGAGCAACAGGACCAGTAGGACCAGCAGGACCTGCAGGGCCTGCAGGACAAGATGGAGTTACTTCTATAGAGGAATATAGAGTTGAAAGTAGAGCTTATGGTGATGACTTAGCAGTAGCATATGCTGAACCTGTATCACTTCCAGACACTAATGTTGTTGGAGGAACTGGAGTTCGTTTTGCTAATGGAACAGATCTAATCTTAGAAGGTGGACACACTTATTTTATTAAGTATGCAGTATCATTTACTCATGCAACTGAAAAATGTGGATCTGCTACTAGAAAAGATGTAATTTTTGCTTTTACTGATCCTAATGGAAATGTATTAAGAGGAAGCAAGCATACAGCAAGTATATCAGATGATGTTAGAAATAATCACATTACTCTTGGTATGCTAGTTACAGCTAATTCAGATATGACATTAAGGTTAACTAATTTAACTAGATCTAAAGAAAAGATTACAGTTAGAGCTGCAACAGTTACAGCATTTCAAATTAAATAATATTAATTTGATTTTTATGTGTTAATATAAACAAAGTCCTAGCTCATATTTATATGTGCTAGGATTTTTTATGATCAATTAATATATTAGTTATTTATAAATTATGATAATATAGATAAAGATAAAGATAAATTGATTAACTAATAGAAAGGATGTAAAAGTAAGCAAATGTATAACTTAGCTTTAAAAATGGCTATATCGGCATCTATTACATTAATTATTGGGAATGTATTAGGTTTAGATTATGCAACAGTAGGTGCTGTAATTGCAATATTAAGCATTCAAGACACAAGAAGGCAAGCGTTGATAGTTGGAAAAAAAAGAGTAGTGGCATGTCTAATAGGTATATTAATCTCTATTATATTTTATGGAATATTAGGACAAGAACCAATAATATTTGGGATATTTTTATTAGTTCTAATACCAATAACTTATAAATTTAATATGCAGGAAGGCATGGTTCCAGCAGTTGTTTTATCAACACATTTTTTAGTTGCAGATAAAATTACTATAAATTTAATAGTAAATGAAATTATGATTATGATTATAGGAATAGGTGTAGCAGCTATAGCTAATGTATTTATGCCATCACTTGAAGATAAATTTAAAGAAGACAAAGAGTGGATAGAAGAAAATTATAGAATTTTAATATATAAGATGGCAAAGTCTTTAATGACATATACTGTAGATATTGATGAACAAAAATTAATTGATGATATAAGAAGTAAGTTGTATGAGAGTAAAGAAACAGCTTATAAAATAGTTAATAATAATTTTTTTAGAAGTTCATCATATTATACAGATTATATAAATATGAGAATAAATCAGTTTGATACTATAAATAGAATGAGATTACATTTTCATAAATTTAGCATACCAGTTGAGCAAATGAAAGTTATGGCAAAATTTACATACTGTGTATCAGAAAATATAAGGGAAATGAATGATTGCAAAGAATTATTAGGTGAGCTAGAAGATTTAAGATGTGAGTTTAAAAAGATGAGTTTACCTAAAACTAGAGAGGAGTTTGAGAATAGAGCAGAATTGCTACAATTTTTAAATGATATGGAAGAATTTTTAATGATAAAAAGAAATTTCTCAGAAACATTAAACAAATAAATTATTATTACGTGAAATAAAAAATAATGATATAACTACTATGTAATTTAATAGTTATATCATTATTTAGTTATAATTAATTTAATTTTATTGCATCCTCAGTATTTACAGTATAATATCCTTCAAGTAATTCACCTTTAAGACCTGTATAAAGAGTATCACCAAAATAAATTGCAACTTTATCAAGTCCATAATTATATCCATAAGTATTTACTATTGCTGATATTAGTCCACTTTCAGAAGAAGTTCCTAGTGGAAGTGCAGAAGTAAAATCCTCATTAAACACAACTTTTAAAACTCCAGTTTCTTCATCTATAGTTGCAGAATTAACACCAAATTCTTCTGGAATAACTATAAAATTATCACTAGAATCTGGGCTAGTATATAGTTTGTTAGTTAAAGCTGTTGTAAAGGCATTATCAGTTACAGGAACAGTTGTATCGATATAATAAGTTTTTAAATCAGATGTATTAAAATAAAAAACTCTACAATTTCTATTAACGGTATTAGAAGTAGTTGTATCATTAGTAGTTGTATTTGTTGTAGAAGTATAGTCAGTAGTTGTTAAAGTTGAACCATTTTTATCATCTATACTAGAAGTAGCATTAGTAAGATCTGTGCTAGTAGCTGTATCCATATTAGAATCAGTATTTTCAGCATTAGCATCATTGATGATAACAGATTTATTATCATTTTCATTTGTAGTGTTTTCATTTGTTGTTGTAGAAGTATCATTAGTATTTGCACCTGTTATTGCATCTTTTAAATTACAAGATATAAAAGTGCAACATAATAGTATAGAAGAACTTAATAATAAAAATTTCTTTTTCATAAAATTCACCTCAACCTATAGTATATAAATAATCACAAGAAAATATTACCATAAATTTACATAAAATAAAATATAAAATGTAAAATTTCACAAAAAAAATAGGTAATAATATACAAATGGATTTCATAAATGTATAATCTATATGTGTTTTATTAGGGAAAAAGGGGGAATTAATATGGATATAGCAAAGGAAACTAAATTAATTAGTAATTATATAATTGGGTTAAGAAAGTATTTTCACAGATATCCAGAATTAAGTATGCAAGAATACAATACATCAAAAAAAATAAAAGAAGAATTAGATAGAATAGGAATACGTTATGAAGAGGGGGTTAAAACAGAAGTTGTAGCAAGTATAGGAAAAGGTGAAGGAAGAACGATTGCATTAAGAGCAGATATGGATGCTTTAAGTATAGAGGAAAATACTGGAGTTAGATATTCGTCAGAAAATAAAGGGGTAATGCATGCCTGTGGCCATGATGCACATATGGCATCGTTAATCGGGGCAGCTATGATTTTAAAAAAGTATGAAGAAAACTTATTAGGTAAAATAATATTAATATTCCAACCATCAGAAGAAAATTCATTGGGAGCTAAATTAATATCAGAACAAGGATATTTAGATGATGTGGATGAAATCTTTGGATTACATGTTTTTGGAGATATAGAATGTGGTAAAATTTCAATAGAAGAAGGGCCAAGAATGGCAGCATCAAATAAATTTAGAATAAAAGTTACTGGAAAGGCAGGACATGCTGGTAAGCCACATCAATGTGTAGATGCAACCTTAGTGAGTGCAGCTATAGTAATGAATTTACAATCTATAGTAAGTAGGGAGATTGATCCAGTTGATTCTGCTGTTGTAACAGTAGGACATATAAAATCAGGAGATACACACAATATAATATCTGGTGAAGCTATAATTGAAGGAACAGTAAGATCATTTAAAGTTTCTACAGCTAAGCACATACAACAGTCAATAAAAAGAGTGGCTTATAGCACAGCTATAGCATATGGAGCCACTGCTACTGTTGAATATGATATATCAAATCATCCAGCTGTAATAAATGATTCAGAAGCTGTAAAAACAGCACTAGAAGGTGCTAAAAAAATATTTAAAGAAGAAGATATTATAAGTGTTCCGAGAATGATGCTAGGAGAAGATTTTTCTATTTATCAAAAAAGTATTCCAGGAGTGTTTGCATTTGTAGGGGCGAGCAATGAAGATATTGGAATAGACTATCCAAATCATAATGATAAGTTTAATATAGATGAAAAAGCAATTTTAATAAGTACAGAACTTTATGTAGCATATGCATTAGAGGCACTAAAAAAAGAAGTAAGAAGACATGTCTTTAGACATTAAAGATAAGTAGGAGGGTTCTATGGAGTTAGAAATTTTAAGAAATATTCAAAGTATAGCAAATCCTTTTTTAGATAAGCTATTTGAACTTATAACAATATGTGGAGAACAGTTAGTGTTAATATCAATTATGTGTATTATTTATTGGGCAATTGATAAAAAATTTGGAGAATATTTAGCTTATTCAGTTTTAACAAGTGTTCTTTTAAATAATTCAATAAAAGATATATTTAAAATGAAAAGACCTATAGGAGAAGAAGGAATACGAACATTGAGAGCAGAAACAGCTACAGGATATTCATTCCCTAGTGGGCATACACAAGGAGCAGCTTCTTTCTATGGAGCTATAGCAATATATTTGAAGAAAAGAATTTACTATATTATTAGTACAATAATAATATTATTAATAGGTTTTTCAAGATTATATTTAGGGGTACATTATCCCAAAGATGTTATAGTAGGAGCAATTTTAGGAGTTGCAGTATCGTTAATGTCTTATTATTTATTTAATAAGGTAAATAACAAAATATTATTATATATAATTACATTCATATTGTTTATACCTGCATTAACATTTGCTAATTCAGCAGATTTTATAAAGGGCCTTGGAACATATTTAGGGTTTATATTAGGTATAATAATTGAGAAAAAATATGTTGATTTTTCAGTTGAAGGTAAAGTAAAAAATAAAATATTAAGAGTTTTAATAGGTGTTTTAATATTAGTTATTTTAAAATTAACACTTAAATTTATATTACCGGATACTTTAATGTTTAAATTTATTTCATATGGCATAATAAGTTTTGTTGGAATTGGAGTATATCCAGCAATATTTAAAAAGATAAATTTATAAAAATTTTAATATAAGAAATCCTCTTAAAAATTTTTTAAGAGGATTTTTTGTTGAAAAAATGAAGAGAAAGATGTAAAAAAAGAAAATATATGGTAAAATATTCTATAAAAGGTATAAAGGGGATGGATGTTATGAAAACTGTAGCAATAATAGGGGCTGGCCAAAGAGGTCAAGATATATATGGTGAATTTATAAAAAATAACGGTCATTTAGGAAAAGTTGTAGCTGTAGTTGAGCCGAATGACTTTAAAAGAGAAAAAATGGCTATTGAACATAATATATTAAAAGAAAATGTTTTTGATAATTTAGATGATTTTTTTTCAAGAGAAAAATTAGCTGATGTAGTTATAATAGCAACATTAGACAGACAACATTATGAACCAGTTATGAAAGCTTTAGATAAAGGTTATAATATCTTACTTGAAAAGCCAATGTCAGTAAATAAGGATGAATGTATAGATATGGTTAATAAAGCTGAAGAAAAAGGATTATTACTTATGGTTTGTCATGTACTTAGATATACGAATTTCTTTAAGAAGCTTAAAGAAATAGTAGAAAGTGGAGAAATAGGAGACATAGTGACTATTCAACATAATGAAAATGTAGGGGCATTTCATATGGCTCATAGCTTTGTTAGAGGAAACTGGAGAAATTCAGATGAAACATCACCTATAATTCTTCAAAAAAGCTGTCATGACTTAGATATTTTATCTTGGATTGTTAATTCAAATTGTGAAAGTATAGCTTCTTTTGGGGAGTTAATATTTTTCAATAGTAAAAATAGACCAAATGGTGCTGCATCTAGATGTTTAGATTGCAACATTAGTGATTGTGCTTTTGATGGAAGAAAAATTTATTTAGATGTTATTGGAAAATGGCCTACTACAGTAATTAGTGATGTTCAAACAAGAGAAGGGGTTTTAGAAGCCTTATCAGAAAATAGATATGGAAAATGTGTTTTTGAATGCGATAATAATGTTTGTGATCATCAAAGTACAATTATTAAGTTTCAAAATGGTATTACAGCAACATTTAATTTATCAGGGTTTACAGATGAAATTTCAAGAACTATAAAAATTATGGGAACTAAAGGGGAAATAAGAGGTCATGAAGGTAAGAATGAAATAGAAGTTGTTACATTTAGATCAAACTTAAAACAAGAGAAGAATGTAAAAGTATATAAGATTGAACAAGCTGATAGCGGACATAATGGTGGAGATGGAGGATTAATGAATGAATTATTTAAGCTTTTAGAAGAAGGTGGAAATGATTCTCTTTCAAGTGGTAGAAGGTCTCTTCAAAGTCACTTAATGGCATTTGCAGCAGAAGAGTCTAGAATTAATAATAAGGTTGTTAAATTAGATGTATTTTAAATGAAAATAAAGACACTATATACTGAACTATTTGTATATAGTGTCTTTACTTTTATTTAAAAGCTGTTTCTAATGTTTTTAATCTAGAAATATATGCTTCTGTATTAGAAGCTGTATTTTGAGATATTTCTTTAACTAATTTACTTTTAGTACATTTATTATCTATTAAAGCAATGTCATGTGATGCTTGTAAAAGCGCAATTGCTTGCTTTATATAAGTTAATTCATTACTATCGGCAGATTTTACTTGAGCTAAATCTTTTACTAGTTTATCAATAACTAGTTTATATTCTTTAATATACTCACTATCTTCCTTTAATGGTTCCTTATCTTTTAGAGTATCTATTAGTTTGGCAAGTTCTTCTCTCATTTCTCTTAATTCACCAGTATAATTATCGATAATCTCATCTGTAATATCTATTAGTTCAGGATTATTTGAATAACTTTGAATATTATGAGCAGTAAATAGTAATGCTCTATGTAATAATATTTCTTCTGATAAATAATCAATACAAACACTACCAGAACCAGGAAGTTTTACAAGCTTATCTCTTATTCCATTAAGATAATCAGATGTAACTTCATAATATGGATCAGCAACAAATTGAGAATAAGGGTTTTCAATAGATTTAGCTGATGCAAATAAATTAGAGAGAAGTAGTGATGATATTGTTAGTAGTGCTAATAGTAAACAAAGTTTTTGTGTAAATTTTTTCATTTGTTTCACTCCTTAAATTTAAATAATAATTATAAATGGCAAGTAATAAGTTTTAAAATAACTTTTTACTTGCCATTTGATACTTAGTACTTGAATAAAATTTATGAGATATATTAAATAATATCGCATTATCAAAAATGTTATTTTTTAACAAAGCTAGAGCAATCAGTACATTCAATACTACTTGCACAACTTGTATGGCTTACTACTTTTATATGATTTAAAGTGCAATAATTATCATCAGAACAATGAAATTTGCATTCAGTAACTGTACATTCAATACTTCCATTATGTCGCATAATAAAATACCTCCTTTAAATTACTATTAACTTTGAAAATAAATATATTTTTAAATTATAGTTACAATCAAGTTACTCTGTTATTTTATCCTTTTAAAAGTAGAATATTCATGAATTCTTAAATAAATTATGTAAAAAATAATATTTACAAGACTGAATTATAATATATAAACAAATATGATAAGATAAGCCATGTAAACGTTAAAATATACATAGCGTATTATATTATGGTTAAATAGGGGGAGAATTTATGTGTAGTAAAAAAATAAAGTTATTAGCTACATTAGTTGCTGTAACTTTAACAACGACTAATGTAGCTAATACTTTAATAGCTAATGCTTATCCTTTAGAAAAGGAAGCTTCAAGCTATTCAGATGAACAAAATTATACTATTATTGATGTAACCGAATTTGGTGCAGATCCAACAGGAAAAGTAGATTCAGTAGAGGCTGTTACTAAGGCATTAGAGTATGCTAAGGATATTGAAGGACCTAAAAAAATATATTTTCCACAAGGAGAATATACATTTTATCCAGAAAATGCACCAAAAAGAGAATTATATGTTTCTAATACAGTAGGAACAAATCAAAGTTACAAGATTAAAAATATTGGTATTTTAGTTGAAGATATGAATGATGTGGTTATTGATGGGGGAGGATCACATTTTTCATATCATGGATTTCAAACAGCATTTGCAGCTATAAGATCTGAAAATGTAAGATTTGAGAACTTCTCATTTGATTATGTTAATCCTAAGGTAGTAGATGTTACTGTAGAAGAGACAGGAGTAGAAAATGGAAGTGCTTATAGAGTTTTATATATCCCAGAAACATATGATTATGAAATAAGCAATAATGGAATAAACTGGTATGGAGAAAAGAGCCCTATTACTGGTCAATATTATTGGACTGGTAGAAATGCATTTAACTATACGCAACATTATGATGCTAATACTGGTGAAACAAGAAGAAATGGTAGTTTATTTTCTAATATAACTAATATTGAACAATTAGAAGATAATAGAGTAAAGGTAACGTATAATTCATCTCAAGAGTATGCAGATTTAGGTAGAGTATATCAGATGAGAGAAACTACAAGAGATACTCCAGGTGCATTCTTCTGGGAAAGTAAAGATGTAGAAGTAAAGAATGTAGATGTACAATATTTACATGGATTTGGATTTGTAGGGCAATTCACTGAAAATATAACTATAGATGGAGTGAACTTCAAAGCAAGAGAAGGTTCAGGTAGAGTAACTGCTGGATTTGCTGATTTTATACAAATGTCTGGGACTAAGGGAAAAATAAAAATAACTAATAGTAGTTTTTCTAACCCTCATGATGACCCTATAAATATACATGGAACATATCTAGAAGTTGTAGAAAAGGTAGCCACTAATAAGGTTAAAGTAAGATATATGCATAATGAAACTGCTGGATTCCCTCAATTTTATATTGGTGATGAAGTAGAATTCTTTACAAAGACGACTATGTTAGCTGTAGAAGGTTCGAATGCCAAGGTTATTGATGTAGAAGGACCATCAGGAACAAGTTCTGAAGGAAGTTTAACAGATATAATTATAACCTTAGATCAGGATATTCCAGATGAAATAGTGGCAGGAAATACTCATGTTGTTGAAAATATAACTTATACTCCAGAGGTTGAAATAACAAATAATAAGTTTATTGAAACACCTACTAGAGGAATATTAGTTACAACTAGAAAGCCTGTTTTAATAGAAAATAACTACTTTGATGGAATGGGGATGTCTAGTATATTTATATCAAGTGATGCACATCAATGGTATGAATCAGGACCAACAAATGATGTTACCATAAGAAATAATGTTTTTGATAGATCAGAAGGACCGGTTATTTATTTTGGACCTACTAATCAAGTATTTGATGAAAATAATCCTATCCATAATAATATAGTTATTGAAGATAATATCTTTAATATAAAAGATACAACTGTATTAAATGGAAAGAGCGTCGGAAATCTAATATTCAGAAATAATATTGTAAATAGGTATAATAGTAATGCGCAAGTACAAATATCTTCAAGCTCAAATGAGTTAGAAGTTGGACAAACTTTAGATTTAACCGTTGATAAGCAAGGGGAAAACTTATCATCTCCAATGTTTGTTTTCTCAGGTGCAAATAATATAACTATTGAAGATAATAAATATGATAATGGACTAAACTTAAGAGTAAACACATCTAATATGAGTAATACAACTGAAAGTATTAATATAATTGGTGATGATTTAAAAATTAATGCTAATAACCAAAAAAGTGGACAAGGTGATGTTAAATATTATAGTAGTAATGAAAACGTAATAAAGATAAATGAAGATGGTGAATTAACTGCTGTTGGAAATGGACAAGCAGAAATTAAGGCATTTGTAATATCTGATACTCGTGTATATGAATCTAATAGTATTGTATTTAATGTTTCAGGTAATGGAAATATAAATGAAGGTGATGAGGAGGCTAATCTTGAGCTTTCTAACAAGTGGTCAATAGTAAGAGAGGATAATAATAAATGGGAATTATTAAGTGATAAATCTCTTAAGATTATGACAAGTGGGGGTTCACTATGGGCTACAGGAAACTCAGCAAATAATATATTCCTATCAGAAATAGTAGAATCTTCAAATGAATATACTGTTACTACAAAGATGAGTGGAAAAACTCAATCAGGTTATGAAGAAGCTGGAATTGTAATTTATAGTGATGATGATAATTATGTAGCAATACAAAGAAAGCATAATAATGGAAATCCAAGTATTAAAATAGTTACAGAAAATGCAGGACAACCAAATGAAAGCAGAGAAGTTGCAGAAATAGATGGAAATGATATTTACTTTAAGCTTGAAAGAAGTAGTGATTCATTTAAGGGATATTATTCAATAGATGGTGATGAGTGGATCCAAGTTGGAGATGAATTAAGTAATAGTGGTATTTCTAGTGATGCAAAAGTAGGGCTTTTAACAGCAAATCCAAATGCTTCACATGAGTTTATTTTTAGTGAATTTAAAGTAAATGATAAAGAAATAAGCTTTGGACAAGAAGTAGCTCGTGAAGGATTTGGTTTGTGGAACTTAGATATTAATGGGGCAGCTTTATTATCTGACTTTAATAACAATATTGAAAGCTATAATGCGGTAGTACATTCAGATATTGCAGATATTAACTTTGATTTAGAAGCAATAGAATCAGATACAAAAATAGAGATATATTCAGATGATGAAAAGATAGCAGAAGGAGTAGGAACTTTAAAGTCAGATCTTTCTATAGCTAGTGGAGAAAGTAAAAATATTTCTATTAAATTAATTTCTAATTCTGGAGAAACTAAGACTTATAGCATTAAATTAGATAGATTTAAAGAGAGTGAATCTAAATTAAGTAATATAATTGTTAATGGAATTGAAGAAATGCCAGCATTTAGTGAAAATAGATATTTCTATACTGCAAATGGTTCAACAACCAGTGATACTATGAATCTTACTTTAGAAAGTAAATCACCAAATAGCAAGCTAATAGTTTTAGTTAATGGAGAGGTTATTAGTAATAAAGAAGGAAACTCATTTAATGGAGATATAAAATTAGCAACAGGAATTAATTCGGTTCAAGTATATTCTATAGCTGAAGATGGAATATCAAAATCTATGTATAGATTATCGGTTATAAGAAGAGAAAGTAATGATGTTTCACTTTCTGGATTAAAAGTTAATGGTGCTTTATTAGATGGATTTGTTTCAGATAAATTAAATTATTCTTATAACGTAGATAAAAATATAGAAAGTATAAATGTTGAAGCAATAAAGAATAGTGAAAACTCAAAAGTAGAAATTTTCAATGGAAATGTAAAGTTTGAAGGAGAAAATACAGATATTCCACTAAATCTAGGAACAAATACTATAATAGTTAAAGTAACATCAGAGGATTACTCAAAAGTAAACTACTATAGAATATTAGTCAATAGACAATTTGAAGGTAATGCTGCATTAGAAAATCTTGAAGTAGAGGGAATAGAAATAACTCCAGAATTTGATCCTAATATAAATAGCTATTCAGCAGTTTTACCATCAGAAATGAATATAGCTAAAATAAAAGCAAAAGCTGTTGAAAATAATGCTAAAGTATCTATTTCATTAGAAGGAGAAGAAAAAGAATATAAATCTAATGAAGAAGAAGCATCTTTCTATATAGAAAGTGAAAATACTATAATAAATGTAAGCATACAAGCAGAAGATGGAACTATAAAAGAATATAAAATAAACTTAGGAGTTAGTTCAAGCTTACAAATTGATAAAAAGCAAATGAAAGTAACAGCTAGTAGTGAACATCCTAATGTGGGAACAGAAGGATTAGCTAGTTTTGCAATTGATGATAATATAAATACTATATGGCATACTAAATATTCACCAAATGATGTATTACCACAAAGTATAACATTAGAGTTAGGTGGAGAATATTTAATAGATAAATATGAATATTTACCAAGACAATCTGGTGGAACTAATGGAATTATTACACAATATGAACTGCAAGTAAGTACTGATGGTGATAATTTTGAAACTGTATCTGAAGGAACATGGAGTTCAGATTCAACTAAAAAGGTAGTAGAATTTGATGCAGTAACAGCTACACATGTTAGATTAGTAGCAATACAAGGTGTGGGGGGATTTGCATCAGCATCAGAGTTAAATGTATTTGAAAAAGATACTACTCCAAATTCACCAAGTAATTTACAATCTACAGAAAAAACAGATAATAGTGCAACAATAACTTGGGAAAAGCCAGAAGAGGATTATGGTGTTATTGGATATGTTATATTTAAGAATGGAAAAGTTGTAGATGAGGTTAGTGCAGATACTTTTGAATACCAATTAAACAACTTAGATAAAACTAGTGAATATAATATAGAAGTTGCAGCTAAAAATAGACAAGGAAAGCTTTCTGAAAAAGTAAATTTAAGTATTTCATTAGAAGAAAAGCTAATTGGAGATTTAAATAAAGATGGTAAAGTAACTATAGCTGACTTAGCAATAGCATCTAAATATTATAACCAAGAGAAAGCAGAGTATGATATGAATGGTGATGGTATTGTAGGTAAGTATGAATTAGATACTATTACTGAAAAAATATTTAATAATTAATTATTATATTAATTATTGAAGTTTAATATCTTTTAAGTAAGAGCATAAAGTAATGAGGTTGTATTAAAATTGAAATATTAATAAATAAATTGAAATAAATTTATTTTAATATATTAAAATTTTGATATAACCTCTTGTTTTTATGAAATAATTAAATATATAATAATAGTTAGATATATAACTATTAGAATTCTAATTAAAATAAAAGGAGATAGATTTATGAATGAAGGAGAATTACTTAAAAGTTTTATGAAGTTTAAAGGAATACACCGTAGGATGTGCCTTAATGAGTTCAGAAAGCTTGAAATTTCTAAAGGCCAACCAAAGATATTAAATTATTTAGCAGAAAATAATGGAAGTATACAAAAAGATATAGCACAAAATTGTAATATTGAGCCTGCTACAGTGACAAGTATTTTAGCAACAATGGAACGTGTTGGATTTGTTGAAAGAAGGCCTAATGCTGATGACAGAAGAATCCTTAATGTATATTTAACTGAAAAGGGAAAAATTACTCAGCTTAAGTTACAAAAGGCTATGTACAATATTGAAAAAAAATGTTTTAAAAATTTTAGTGAAGAAGAGAAGAAGCTTATAAAAAGCTTTTTTGAGAGAATGTATAATAATTTAAATGAAGGAGATGAAGCTACAAATGGGAAAACTACTTAAATATATTAAGGGTAGCTCAATTATTTATGCTATACTTGCACCTTTAATGATGTTTATAGAAGTTATTATGGATTTAAATCAACCTAAATTAATGGCTGATATTATTGATATTGGTGTTGCAAATGGTGATATTCAATATGTTTTAAATATCGGATTTAAAATGATAATTGTAGCCTTTATTGGTATTTTAGGTGGGATATTATGTGGAATATTTACAAGTATAGCAGCAATGACTATGGGAAAAAATTTAAGACAAGGATTATTTAATAAAATACAAAGTTTATCTTTTTTAGAGATAGATAAATTTAAAACATCATCTCTTATTACTAGATTAACAAACGATGTTACTCAGGTTCAAAATATGGTTATGATGGCACTTAGAGGGATGGTAAGATCACCACTTATTTGTTTAGGTGGAGTAATAATGGCTTTTTCTATAAGTAGTAAATTATCTATAATCTTTTTAGTAATAATACCATTAATAATAGTATCAGTAGTAGTTATTACATCTAAATCAATTCCGTTTTTTACTGATATGCAAAAAAAGATTGATAATGTAAATCTTGTTATGAGAGAAAATTTACTTGGAATTAGAGTTGTTAAAGCTTTTGCTATAGAAGGTAAAATAAGAGAAAAATTTAAAAATTCCAATGAAGAATTAATGGAGACAAGCATTGAAGCACAAAGTGTAACAGTTCTTCTTTGGCCACTTGTAACTTTAATAATGAATTTAAGTGTAGTTGCAGTATTATGGTTTGGAGGAAATCTTGTTAATACTGGATCATTAGAAATAGGAAAAATAATGGCTTTTATTAATTATTTAGTTCAGATAATGGGATCTTTAAATATGATGGTAATGATTATAATTAATTTCTCTAGGGCTAAGGTTTCAGCAACAAGAATTAATGAAGTGTTAGATATTGAACCTTCTATTGTTAATAAAGATGATTCAAAAGAAATAAATAATTTTGATATTGAATTTAAGGATGTTTACTTTAAGTATAATAAAGATAGTGATTATGTATTAAGTGGAATATCATTTAAGGCCAAAGAAGGAGAAAAAATAGGAATAATAGGGGCTACAGGTAGTGGAAAAAGTTCTTTAGTATCACTTATTCCAAGATTATATGATACTACAATGGGGAGTATAACCATTGGAAATGAAGATGTTAGGAACTTAAAAATAGATGAATTAAGAGAAATTATAGGCGTTGTGCTTCAAGATACAATTCTTTTTTCAGGAACTATCGACGATAATCTAAGATTTGGTAAAAAAGATGCTACTAAGGAAATGATGCATAGTGCAACAAAAGATGCTCAAGCCTTTGAATTTATAAACTCAGCTAAAGAAGGCTACGATAGAATAGTTGAACAAAGAGGAAAAAATTTATCGGGAGGACAAAAGCAAAGAGTATCAATTGCGAGAACTCTAATTAAGGAGCCTAAAATATTAATATTAGATGATTCAAGTAGTGCATTAGATATGGCAACAGAAGCTAAACTTCAAAAGGCTATAAAGAGAAGAATGCAAAACTCTACAGTATTTCTTATAGCTCAAAGAATTTCTGCTGTTATGGATTGTGATAAGATAATAGTTTTAGATGATGGAGAAATATCTGCTATTGGAACACATAGAGAATTGTTAAAAACTTCAGAAATATATAGAAGTATTGCAATATCACAATTTGGAGAGGAGGAAGTTATGAATGTCTAATAAAGGACCTATACCAATGAGACCAGGAGGAGGACCACATCAATTACATAGGGCTAAAGCTGAAAAAATAAAGGATTTTAAGGGTACAGTAAGAAGATTAATAGGATATTTAATAGAAAAGAAAATCAATATTATAATTGTATTTATTTTATGTTTTATAACTACACTAATTAGTGTTTTTGGTACAAGATTAAACGGATATACAATAGATAATTTTATAGAAACAGGTGATATGAGGGGACTAGCTTTTATTTGTATAGTGCTTTTAATAATGTATTTAGTAAATATATTTTCTACCTACTATCAAAATTTAGTTATGGTTAAAATATCACAGAAAGTTTCAGCAAATATAAGAAAAGACTTATTTAGTAATTTACAGGGATTGCCATTGAAATATTTTGATACTAATTCTAGTGGTGATTTAATGAGTAGACTTACAAATGATGTTGATAATATTAATACAACATTATCTCAAAGTGTAACTCAATTATTTTCAGGGGTAATAAATATAGGCGGTATGTTAATTGCAATGCTTATATTAAGCCCGATTCTTACCTTAATAGGATTAATAACAGTACCACTTACATTTTTAACTACAAAAACTTTAGCTAAAAAAACACAAAGATTTTTTGTAAAACAACAAAATGAACTTGGTATATTAAATGGTTATATAGAGGAAATGGTATCAGGACAAAAAGTTGTTTCATTATTTTCAGAAGAAGAAGAAGTTAAAGAAGAATTTGCTAAAATAAATGAGAAGCTAACTAAAAGTGCAATAATAGCACAGGGTGCATCATCTGTTATGGGACCTATAAATAATTTTATTAATAATATTTCATATTTAATTATTTCAGTAACAGGTGGATATCTTATATTAAAAGGTCATACAATTACCGTAGGTATAGTTTTTACATTTTTATTATATATGAGAAATTTTACTAGACCAATAAATGAAATAATGAATCTTTTTAATACTATTCAAAGTGCATTAGCAGGTGCTGAAAGAGTATTTGAAGTAATAGATGAAGTAAAAGAAAAGGATAAAATAGAAGCTAAGGATATTGAAAATATAGAAGGTAATGTAGTCTTAAAAAATGTAACTTTCTCTTATACTAAGGGAAAAGAAATATTAAAAAATATTTCTATTGAAGCTAATAAAGGTGAAGTTATAGCTATAGTTGGCCCAACAGGAGCTGGAAAAACAACAATAGTTAATTTACTTACTAAATTTTATGATATTGATAGCGGAGAAATATTTATAGATGGGAAAAATATAAATTATATAACTAGGGAAAGTTTAAGAAAATCAGTAGCAATGGTATTACAGGATACTTATTTATTTTCTGAAACTGTTAGTGAAAATATAAGGTATGGAAGATTAAATGCAAGTGATGAAGAAATTGTTAAAGCTGCAAAAATGGCTAATGCTCACCAATTTATAAAACAGCTTCCTGATGGGTATAACACTATTTTATCTGATAATGGCGGGAATTTATCTCAAGGACAAAGACAGCTATTAGCAATAGCAAGAGCAATTTTATCTAATGCATCAATATTGATTTTAGATGAAGCAACTTCATCAATTGATACAAGAACTGAAGAGCATATTCAAGAAGCTATGCTTAATTTAATGAAAGGAAAGACTACATTTGTAATTGCGCATAGACTAAGTACTATAAAAAATGCTGATAAAATTTTAGCGTTAAAAGACGGTGAAATAGTAGAATGTGGAACTCATGATGAACTTATTAGTAAAAATGGATTTTATGCAAATTTATATAATAGCCAATTCAAAAAAGGAATAGAAATATAAAAGGTACAGTACTGATGCTGAAAGGCTACAATATATTAAAAACAATTTAAAGATATGCTAGGAAAAAAAGTGTGATATTTCTGAAAAGTTATATCATACCTTTTTTGAATTAGCTTACATATAAATATAATAATATTGCTAAAAAAAGTTAATATATTGCTTAAAAAAGTTAAAGTATAGAAAACGTTTTAGATAATAAATTAAAATAATATATATATACTTGTAATAATTTTGAATAAATTAGTTTTATTACATGAAAATTAATGATTATATAACATTCTTATTTTTATCTAAGAATGTTACAGAATATTTTATTATTAAAACGGGGGAAAGAAATTATGATAAAGAAAAAGTTACAGCGTCTTTTTGCTATTGTTGCTGCTACCACTGTATTAACTACAAATTTTGCTGGAGTACTTAAGGTTTCTGCAACGGAATTAGACTTACCAAAAGAGTATGAAATTTATCCTATACCTCAAAGTATAGAATATGAAAATAGTGCTTTTGAAGTTGGTACAGAAGTAAATATAGTATATGAAAGTGGAGTAGATATTTACACTAGAAATAGGGTAGAAGAAATTTTAAAAAATCAAAATATTAATTATACTATTTCAGATACTGTTGTTGAAGGAAAAACTGATATCTTAATTGGTATAAATGAATCAGGGGAATTTGTAGATCAGTATTTCAATACAAATGTATCTCATGATGAAGCATTCTTTAATAAAACAGACTCACATTTAGTTTCAGTTGATGATGGAATTATTGGTGTATTAGGTAAAGATACTGATAGTGCTTTCTATGGAGTTACTACATTAAAGCATGTATTTAATCAATTAGAGGATGGAAGTATAAGTGAATTTAGAGTTGATGATTATTCTGATGTAGCTCAACGTGGATTTATTGAAGGGTATTATGGAAATCCGTGGTCAAATGAAGATAGAGCAGAGCTTATGAAATTTGGTGGAGATTATAAAATGAATCAATATATATTTGCACCAAAGGATGACCCATACCATAATTCAAAGTGGAGAGAATTATATCCTGAAGAAGATTTAGAATCAATAAAACAACTAGCTAAAGTAGGAAATGAGACTAAGAATAGATATGTATATGCATTACATCCATTTATGAGTAACGCAATTAGATTTAATAGTGAAGAAAATTATCAAGCAGATTTAGACATAATAAAAGCTAAGTTTAGTCAATTATTAGAAGCTGATGTTAGACAATTTGCTATATTAGCAGATGATGCAGGGGTACCAGCTCAAGGAGCTGCTTCATATGTAAAATTATTAAATGATTTAACAGTGTGGTTAAGAGAACAACAAGAAACATATCCAGATTTAAAAGATGAGATAGTTTTCTGTCCAAACGATTATATGGGAAATGGTTCTTCAGCTCAATTAAAAGAAGTAAATAAAGCAGGAGATAATGTTAGTATTATTGCTACTGGAGGAAGAATATGGGGAGAAGTTAGTGGATCTTTTGGAACAAATTATAAAAATAATATTGCATCAGAAGGCTATGAGGGCAGAGCACCATTCTATTGGATTAATTGGCCTTGTTCAGATAACTCTAAACAACATTTAATTATGGGAGGAAATTCCACATTCTTACATCCAGGAGTAGATCCTTCAACTATTAAAGGAATAGTATTAAATCCAATGCAACAAGCAGAAGCTAATAAATCAGCTTTATTTGCAAATGCAGGTTATGCATGGAATATTTGGGAAAATGAAGAGGAAGCAGATCAAAACTGGTATGATTCATTTAAATATATGGATCATGGAACAGCAGAAGAAACAGATACTTCAACAGCTCTAAGAGAATTAAGTAAGCATATGATTAATCAAAATATGGATAGTCGTGTTACGAAGTTAGAAGAGTCAGTTGAATTAGCTCCAAAGCTTAATACTTTTAAGGAAAAATATGCAAATGGGGAAAATGTTAAAGAAGAAGCCACTGAATTAATAGCTGAATTTAATAAATTAAAAGATGCGGCAACTCTTTATAAAAATGAAGGGCATGAAAGAGTAGTTAGTCAAATATCTTATTGGTTGAATTGTTGGGAAGATACAATGGAGGCAGCAATTTCTTATTTAGAAGCAATTATTGCTGTTGAAGATGGAGCATCAAATGATGTTATTTGGACTAAGTATTCAAATGGACAAACTGCTTTTGAAAAATCAAAGACTTATGGATTCCATTATGTAGATCACACTGAATATGCAGAAGTTGGAGTACAACATATAGTTCCATTTATAAAGAATATGGCTCAAAGCTTAGCAGAAGTAGTTACTTCAATTGTAGATCCAAGTAAGGTAATAACAACAGTAATAACTAATAGAACAGATACACCTACAGGAAGTTTAGAAAATTTATTAGATAATAATTCAGCAACTGAAGTTGTATATAAAACTCCAAATACTGTAGTTGCTGGGACTTATATTGGGGTAAAATATAATAAGAAAATAAAAGTTAAAGATATTCATATAGAAATGGGAGCAGCATCTAATCCAAGAGATACAATGCAAGAAGCTAAGCTTCAATATACAGAGGATGGTAGTACTTGGGTTGATTTAAATGACGAATTATATTCTATGCCAAATCAAATTACAGTTGAAGGCTTAGATTTAGATGTGATGGGTATTAGAGTAATTGCCACTCAAGATAAAACTAATACTTGGCTTGGTATTAAGGATATAACTATAAATAAAAATGATTTAAATCAAGGTGAAGGAGATAATTCTGAAATAAATGCTACTCTTATGAGAAGTGAAGGATGGAGTGTTTATAGTGGAAGTGAAGCTAACTTAACAGATGGTAATGATAGCAGTAGTGTTTGGTATAGAACTCATACTGGAGATATTACAAAAGTTGGAGATTACGTTGGGTTAGATTTAGGTGAAGTTACTAGTGTTGGAAATGTACATGTTGTAGTTGGAGCAGGGGATACAGATAAATGGACAGATTATAAATTAGAATATTCTACTGACAATGAAACTTGGACAACATTTAAGACATATTCAAGCACAGCTGGAAAAGATGTTATTGATGAAGATTTTGGCGGAATTGAAGCAAGATATGTAAGAATTACAAACTTAAAAGAGTTAAATAAGTGGGTTAAATTCTCTGAATTTAGAGTAGAGAAAAGTATGAACCTTCCATCAACTAATAATGTTTATTCAAATGTTAATTTAGGTATAAAATCTATGTATATAGATGAATCATTGACTAAACTAGTTCCACAAGAAAATATTACTTTAAATGAAGGTGAGTATATCGGTATTAAATTAAATCGTATTAAGGATTTAAGCAATATTGATTTAGAAGTTTCAAATATGGATGGAATAACATTACAAACTTCTATGAATACAATTGAGTGGAATGATGTTTTAGATAATGAGAACTTAGAGGATGCTCGTTATATTAGATTAATTGCTAATAAAGAAGTTACTTTTAGTTTAAACAAACTTGAAGTTACTTCCAATGAAGTTTATGAGCCATCATTAATAAGCTCATATGCTGATTATGATGCTGATCCAGCAGTTGTTTTTGATGGAAACTTTAATACTAGTGTTAAATATACAGCAGCACCACAAACAGGTAATACAATAGTTTATGATTTAGGACAAACAATTGATATTAATAATTTAAAATATGTTGTATTAGATACAGAAAAAGATCATATTAGAGATGGTAAAATTCAATTATCTTTAGATGGTGAAACTTGGACTGATGTTATAACTATTGAAAATAATATACCAAATACATCAGAAGATATGGATTCAAAGCCAACAGATAATGGATATACTCATGGTAGTGTATCAGGTGGAATAATTCCAATTTCTCATGCTTATATGGATAGTGGAGAAATAAATCAAGAAGCTAGATATTTAAGAGTTGTATTTACAGCACCATATTCATATCGTTGGGCTGTTATTAATGAATTTTTAATTAATAATGGTGAATATATACCAACAGTAAATGACCCAACATTTGTTTCAGACCCAATAGAAGTTAAAGGATTTGAACCAAGTAAGATAGTGGATGGTAATTTAACTACAGCATATAAACCAAATACTAATAATGGGGAAATAACAAGTGGAAGCTTCACATATCGTTTATCAGATAAGACTGATATTAAGAAAATTAATATTATTCAAAGTGGTAATGAAATTTCTAATGCTAAAGTAATGGCTAGAGTTGGAAAAGATGAAGCAGGAAATGATATATGGAAGCAGCTTGGAACTTTAGATAGGAGCTTAAATGAAATAGTAAATACTAAGTATGATAATATTTTTGAAATTAAGATTGAATGGAATGGAATAGCTCCAACAATTTATGAATTAATTACAATTAATGATTATGAAGTTCCTAATGTAAGTGATTTAGAAACACTTATTGATTCTTGTAATTATGTACAAGAAAATTATACGGTTAATAGCTGGAATTTATATAATGAAGCTTTAGAAAGTGCTAAGAAAATTTTAAATAATATTGGAAGTGCAACTCAAGAAGATATTGATAAGGCTAGAGAAACTTTAGTAAATGCTATTACTTCTTTAGTTGATATAAGAGAATTAAGCAATATTATTAATGAGGCAGATGGAAAAATTAATGGAGATGTTAACTATACAGATGAATCTCTAAATGATCTTAAGAAAGCTGTAATAACTGCAAAAGAAGTTTTAGCTAATGATGCTGCAACAGTAGAAGAAGTAAATAGTGCAACTGAAGGCGTAAGAAATGCTATTGATAATTTAGTAGAAAAGGAAGAAGAAAACAACCCAGTATTTAATGCACATTTACAAGTTGCTGTAGAAGAAGCTAAGAAAGTAACTGAAGAAGAACTTTCAAAAGTTGTTCCAGCAGTAGTAGAAGAATTTAAAGCGGCTCTTGCTGAAGCAGAAGTAATTTTAGCTGATGAAAATGCAACTCAAGTTTCAGTAGATCAATCTTTTGATAGATTAAGCAAAGCAATGCAAATGTTATCTTTTGAAAAGGGCAATAAAGAAAATTTAATTTCTCTTGTAGAAAGAATTAGTGCATTAACAGGAGATGATTATATTACTTCAACTTGGGATAAGTTAATGGTTGTTTTAGCAGAGGCTAATGGTGTAATATCTGATGTAAATGCTATGGAAGAAGAAGTTTCAGAATCGTATAATAAATTATTAAGAGCATTCTTAGAATTAAGATTAAAGCCAAGCAAAGATAGACTAGAAGATTTAATTAATAAAGCAAAATCATTAGATTCTAGCAAATATACTGTAGCAAGCTTTAGAGCAGTTGAAAAGGCGTTAAATGAAGCTAATGAAGTTTTTGAAAATGAAGATTCAACTGAAGAAGAGATTGCAAAAGCTTCAGCAAACTTAAATAATGCTATAAATGGATTAGTTATAATTGCTGGAAGTAATAATAATAGTGGAAACAACAATAATAGTGGAAATAACAGCAGTAATAATGTTGGAAACAATATTAGTAGCGGAAATAGTAATACAAATAATATTGCAGGAAGCACTTCAAGCAATAGCCAAAGTAGCAACAGTAATAAACTTCCACAAACAGGAGGAACATCAGGAGCTGCCGTTGGATTATTTGGAACTATTATAGCTAGTATAGGAGCTTTAATATCAAGAAGAAAAAAATAATATAAAGCAAAAGAATAAGCTGTATAAAAATTAAGTGTATAAATAATTTAACTAAATTGTTAAAAAAATTAATTAAAAGTGGCAAATGAAAATTAAACTATTTATAATAGTTTCTTTGTTTGCCATTTTTAATTTATCGGCTATAGTAAAAATTAATACATATTCTCATTATTAATATTGAAATTTTATAGTTATATTTAATTTATATAAATTTATAATTACAGTAGGTTTATTTTTGTTTTAAAAGTAAGAAAAATAGAAAAATAAAAGTATAGAATTTGGGGATAAGTATGGTGATAAAGTATTATAGTGGTAATATGAGAAGGTGTTCTAAAATGAAAAGAGAAGTTGAAAAATATATAAATATGTTTGAATACACAAATGAATCAAAATTAGATTTAAATAAAGCTGAAATTATAAGAAAAGAAATGGTTGAAAAATTAAATAGTGATATAAACTTAAATGATAGACGTTTAGCTAAAGCATATCACTTATTAGCTTTGACGAGTAGTAGAGTAAAAAGATATGAGGACAGCATAAAAGCAAGTAAAAAAGCTATAGAATATTTTAAAAATACAAAAAATGAATATTATTTAGCAAGAGCCTATAGTTTACTTGCAACTACATATTTAATATTAGACCAAGGAGAAGAATTTAAAAAAAATTATTTAATAGCAGAAAAAATATTAAAGGAATTAAATGAATATGAAGATTTAGCTTATTTAAATTCACGGGTAGGAGTATATATCTTTAGAAAAGGAAAAATAATACCTGAAATTAAAGTATATTTAGATAAAGCTTTAGAGAATCTTGGGAAATTCCAATCTCCATTATCACCACAAATGTATATAGCAATTGCTTCAACTTATGCGTTAGCATTTAATGATTTTGATACTTCAGTAGAGTTACTTAGAAAAGCTTTAAATATAGCTAAATACTATGGAGATATTCATTCAGAAATATTAATACTTTATTATATAGGGGTAGGATATGTTAAAGTAAATATGAAGGAAGAGGCTGTAGAACTATTTATTACTACTTTAAATGATAAAAAGTTTAAAGAGTTTACTGCAGTAAGGGTATCAATAATATTTGATTTAATAAAAGTAATTTTAGAAAATAAAATAAAATTAGAAATTATTGAAGAGTTATTTACAGAGTGTAAAAAAGAAATAGAGAACTTAGATTTTATAAAAATTAAACAATATAGTATGCAGTTAGATTTATTAATAGTTGAATATTATGTTAATATAAAAAAAGACAATTTAGATGAAAGCTTAATATTATTAAATAAAAGTCATGAATATTACAAACAAAATAAGGAAAACTGTATATTCACTGATATACAATATTTTATATATCAACTTTATGGAGATGTATATTTTAATAAAGAAAATTATAAAAAAGCTATAGAGTATCATAATATAGCTTTAGAAATAGCTACTAATACTAATAATAATTATATTGCAACAGTGTATAAGAGTTTAGCTATAGATTATGAAATGTTAGAAGATTATAAAGTATCATATGAGTATATGAAAAAGCTTAATAAATTGATTGTTGAAGTTGAACAAAATGACCTAGTAAGAAAATATATAAATGTACAAAAAGAATATGAAAAATTAAAGGCTATAGATAAAGATAGAGAGAGTTTTTTTGCCAATTTATCTCATGAATTAAAGACTCCTATAAATATAATATACTCATCAATACAACTTATGAATGTTTTTAGAGATAAAAGTGATAAACAATTTAAAGAGTATTATTTAAAACATGAAAAGAGTGTAAGAATTAATTGTCTACGTATGTTGAAAATAGTTCAAAATATGATAGATATAAATAAAATAGATTGTGGAAGTATAACTCCTAAATTTGGTAATTACAATATAGTAAGTTTAATAGAAGAAATAACCATTTCAGTTTTGTCATATGTAGAAATTAAAAAAAATAATATTTTGTTTGATACAGAAAAAGAGGAAATTTATGTTAAATGTGATCCATATATGATAGAAAGAATATTATTAAACTTATTATCTAATGCAATAAAATTTAGTAAAAATAATGGAGACATATTAGTTAATATATATAAAACAGGAAGATATGTTGTTATACAAGTAAAGGATAATGGTATAGGAATTCCAGATGAAATGAAAGAAAAAATATTTAGTAAATTTATACAAATAGATGCATCTTTAAATAGGACTAATGAGGGAAGTGGTATAGGTTTAACTTTGGTTAAGTCCTTTGTTGATATTCATAATGGATATATTGAATTAGAAAGCACTGAGGGAAAAGGTAGTGACTTTAAAGTATTTATTCCTAATATTAAAGCAAAAGATATTGATGAAAATGAAAGTATATATAAATATGATATAGATAGCGAAAGAGTAATTAGTGAATTATCGGATATATATGAATTGTATTAGAAGTAAAATAAAAATTTTATATTGAAAACTCTTAGGTAATTTATACACTATTAACCTAAGAGTTTTTATTTTATAAAATTTTATTTTAGAGTATAATTATAAAAAGTATTAATCAAAAGATATAAAATTAAGGAGAAGAGATATGATAGTAATTTGCCCAGGATGCTCAGGAATTGATTGTGAGGTAGTTAAAAGAGAATTTAAAGATGAAAAGATAGTATATGGATGTATAGGTGAGTGTGGGGGAAGAATGGATGATACAATAGTTGCCTTTGTTGATGGAACTTTTGTTGAAGCAAAAAGTGAAAAAGAATTTATATTCAAAGCAAAAAATATATTAAGACGATAGTTTAGCTGTATTGTTAAAAGTTATTATGTGAAAAGGTTAATGATATTGTCTTTAGGAAGCTGTATAATTTTACTGAGAATTTATATAATAATTTTTATAAAAAAATCTAAAGCTTTTAAATGTTTACACACTAATGGCTTTAGATTTTTTATTTAGATGATTAAAAATAATTTATACTTTATATATATTTATTTAAAAAACTTTGAATCGTATCCCAATATAGCTTGGGATTAACTTTAGCAGCTCTTGCATGGGCTGCACCTGAGATTATAAGCTTTTCCTTTGGAGCAGGGCAAGCTTCATATACTTCATTAAGCATATAAAAAGGTACAAAATTATCTTTATCTCCATGTATAAAAAGCATAGGAGTTGTAGATTTTTTTAATTGTTTTATTGAAGAAGCTTCGCTTATAAAGTATCCAGCACGAATTTTACATATTATACTTGCAGTATGCATCATAGGAAAGGCTGGGAGTTTAAATAATTTTTTTAAGTGGTAAGCAAATTGATCCCAAGTAGAGGTATAACCACAATCTTCAATTATAGCTTTAACATTGCTAGGAAGATTTTCACCGGAAACATTCATAACAGTAGCAGCACCCATTGATACACCTAAAAGAATTATTTCAGAATCAGAATAATTTTTAGTAATATAATTTATTAAATCAATTATATCTAAACGTTCATGCCAACCCATTCCAATATAGTTTCCTTCACTTTTACCATGACCTCTTAAATCAGGAAGGATAATATTATACCCCATACTATAAAATTTTTGAGCATAGGGTGCCATATACTTAGCTTCAGAAGTATAACCATGTACAGCAATTATCCATTTGTTTGATTTAATTTTATTTTTTATAAGATAATTATGAATTTTTAAATTATCTTTTGAAGTAATAAATAAATTTTCATAATTAGACTTTTCAAAAAGCCAAGTCTCACTATCAATAGTTGAAACACCACTAGTTTCATCTTGATTTACAGAGTTAGAATTAGTATCCTTATTACTAAAAACTAAGTCTTTTGGGAAGTTTGGATTAATTCCAAGGTTATATAGATAATTGCCACCATAAAGCACTATAAAAATTATAGCTAGTAATAGTATAACTAAAAAAATTAGTATTATTGTTTTCATAAATTTTCACCTCTTTGGCTAAATTCAATTTTAATTATAGCACTTAAATAAAATGTTATTAAGAGTAATTAATCATTATTATATTGTAATTAAAGAGGATTATTTTTTATGCCGAATAGTAATAAAATAAAGTTACTTTCAGTGGGATTATATAAAAAACTATACGGAGCTAAGTTGTAGCCCCGTATAGTTTTTATTTTCCACTATCACCATAATTTGAAAGTACCCTAGCACTTGGGTCGTTAACATTACAACCTTCCCAAGATTTATTTGGCATCCAGAAACCTTTAATCCACTTAGCATTTCCAGAATAATATCTTTCAAAAATATCTCTATAAAGAAGGGATTCCTTAGTGAATGGAGTACAGTATTTATATTTTTCTTTAGCTAACTCAAGGTCGGTATAAGTGTATTTCTCTTCTGCATATTCTTTTAAGTAATCAACTAAAGAGTGACCAACAGCATCACTAAAAGCAGCTTTTTCACGGTATAATAAGTCATTAGGTAAATAATCTTCACTATCAAATGCTTTTCTTAAAAGATATTTACCTTTATTGTAATTATTCATTTTTTTTGATGGATTAATGCTCATAACATAATTTACAAAATCAATATCAGCAAAGGGAACTCGTCCTTCTAAAGCATGAGCAGAAATGCATCTATCAGCTCTTAAAACATCATACATATAAAGTTCTTTAATTCTTTTTTGAGATTCTTTTTGAAAGTCATTTGCAGAAGGGGCAAAATCAGTATATTTATAACCAAATAATTCATCACTTACTTCGCCAGTTAAAATAACCTTTAAATCAGTATTTTCATGAATGTATTTACATAATAAATACATGCCAATGCTTGCTCTAATAGTAGTAATATCAAAGGTTTCTAAATGATAAATAACCTCTTCAAGGGAGTTTAATACATCGTCCTTAGTTATAATAACTTCAGTATGGTCAGTACCTAAAAATTCAGCAGCTTGTTTTGCATATTTTAAATCTATGGGATCAGTTTCCATTCCTATAGAAAAGGTTTTTATTGGTTTGTTTGTAATTTTTTGTGCGATAGAACATACAAGAGAAGAGTCTAAGCCACCACTTAATAAATAACCAATAGGTGCATCTGCATGAAGCCTTTTTTCTACGGCAGATATAAGTTTAGTTCTTATATTAGTAAATATAGTATTAAAATCATCATTGTTTATGAATTTTGATTCTGATAAGTCATTATAACAAATAAATTCACCATCTTTATAATAATGTCCTGGTGGAAATGGCATAATATCTTTACAGTAATCAATTAATGCCTTTGCTTCACTAGCAAAGGAAATTTTATGATCCTCTTTTGTATAACCATAAAACATAGGTCTAATCCCCATAGGATCTCTAGCTGCCATTATAGAATTAGTATCACTATCATATAGAACTAATGCAAATTCAGCATCAAGCATTTTGCACATTATTTCAATACCATATTTGTAATATAAAGGTATTAACACTTCACAATCACTATTGGAGTGAAATTTATATTCAGTAGATAATAATTCCTTTAATGATAGATAGTTATAAATCTCTCCATTACATACAAGCTCACACGAGTTATATTTAAATGGTTGATTTCCATTTGATGATAAATCCATTATTGATAAACGGTTAAAGCCCCAATATAAACCATTTTCAATAGCTGAATATTTATTATCAGGTCCTCTATGAAATACTTTTTTTAATGCTTTATCAAATTCTTCACTTTCTAATTTTGTAGATGAAAATACAACAAAACTACACATATAATAACCCCCTGTTTATTTTTTTATATTAAAACAACAAAGGCTCGCTTTTTAAAAGCGAGCCTTATAGCATTCCATTAATAAGCTTTTAATCTACAAGGCTCAAAGACATTAAATTAAAGATATACTTATAATTTCAAGCATACTTTCAAGTTAATATCTTATCATCGCCATTGATGATATAAAAAACTATTTGTTAAATTATATTATAAAAGTAATAAAAATGCAACAAGTTATATGAAAATATAGCTTGTGATATATAAGTGATGATATAAAAATATTAATATTGTAATTAGTAGAGACATAATTAAAAAAATATATATATTTTTAAATTAGCATAAAATATATACAAAAAATAAAAAGAATATACAATGGAAAAGTTTTGAAATTGATATTATATAATTAAGAGAATAATAAAATCTTTATTAAATATAGCAAATGATTTAAATAAAGGCGTAGTTTGAGGTGAGATAATTACTATGATAAAGAAAGCTTTAAGTGAAATTTTAGACAGAAGATTTTCAAAAACAATAGAAGCTGCAAGCAATGAACAAGTATATTTTGCATTATTAGAGTTAACTAAAAGTGTTATAAAAAATAAAGGGACAAATAAGGGAGATAAAAAGTTATACTATATTTCTGCTGAATTTTTAATTGGAAAGCTATTATCTAATAATTTGATAAACTTAGGACTTTATTCTGAAGTCAAAGAAGTTTTGAATGAAGCTGGTAAGGAGTTAGCTGAAATCGAGGAAGTTGAATTAGAACCTTCTCTTGGAAATGGTGGGCTTGGAAGACTTGCTGCATGTTTTTTAGATTCTATTGCAACCTTGGGATTAAATGGTGATGGTATAGGTTTAAACTATCATTATGGATTATTTAAGCAAGTATTTAAAAATAACAAGCAAACGGCAGAAAAGAATCCGTGGATAGAAAAAGAAAGCTGGCTTACTAAGTCAAATATTAAATTTGATGTTTTATTTGGTGGATTTAAAGTAACTTCAACATTATATGATATAGATGTTACAGGATATAATAAACCTTGTAATAAATTAAGACTGTTTGATATAGATACGGTTGATGAAAATTTAGTTAAAAAAGGGATTGAATTTGATAAGGAAAATATAAAGAAAAATTTAACATTATTCTTATATCCAGATGATAGTGATGAAGCAGGACAATTGTTAAGAGTATACCAACAATATTTTATGGTAAGTAATGCTGCTCAATTAATACTTCTAGAAGCAGAGGAAAATGGATATGATTTAAGTAAATTAAATGAGCATGTGGTAGTTCAAATTAATGATACACATCCATCAATGATAATACCTGAATTGATAAGATTATTAGGGGAAAAGGGTATAGCAACTAGTGAAGCTATAGATATAGTTACTAAGACTTGTGCATATACTAATCATACAATATTAGCAGAAGCATTAGAAAAATGGCCAATAGCATATATAGAAAAGGTTTCACCACAATTAATGCCAATAATTAGAGAGCTAGATAATAGAGTTAAGTTAAAATATTCAGATGAAAGGGTTCAAATAATAGATAAAGATTCTAGAGTACACATGGCTAATATGGATATTCATTATGGCTTTAGTGTAAATGGTGTAGCAGCACTTCATACTGAAATTTTAAAGAAGGAAGAATTAAAAGCATTTTATGATATATATCCAGAGAAGTTTAATAATAAGACTAATGGTATAACCTTTAGGAGATGGCTACTTCATTGTAATAATGAGTTAGCTAAGTATATTACTGAACTTATAGGTGATGGTTTTAAAACTGATGCTATGGAATTAGAGCGTTTGGGGAAATATGTAAATAATAAAGAGGTATTAGCTAAGCTTGAAGAAATAAAGAAGCAAAATAAGATTGAGTTAAAGAAGTATTTAAAAGAAACTCAAAATGTAGATATAGATGAAAATTCTATATTTGATATTCAAATAAAAAGACTTCATGAATATAAGAGACAACAAATGAATGTTTTATACATTATTAATAAATATCTAGAAATTAAAGAGGGTAAGATTCCTAAAACACCAATAACTATGATATTTGGAGCCAAAGCAGCACCAGCATATATAATAGCACAGGATATAATTCATGCTATTTTATGTTTACAAGAAATAATAAACAATGATCCTGAGGTTAATAAATATTTGAAGGTTGTTATGGTTGAAAACTATAATGTAACTAAGGCTTCTAAACTTATACCAGCTTGTGATGTTTCAGAACAAATTTCTTTAGCATCTAAGGAAGCATCAGGGACAGGTAATATGAAGTTTATGTTAAATGGTGCATTAACTTTAGGAACTGAAGATGGCGCTAATGTTGAAATTCATCAATTGGTTGGAGATGAAAATATATATATCTTTGGTAAGTCAAGTGAAGAAGTTATTGAACATTATAGAAGGTCTGATTATATTGCAAGAAGATATTATGATAAAGAATCAATTAAACCATTAGTTGATTTTTTAGTAAGCGACACTATGTTAGCTGTTGGAGATAAAATAAATTTACAAAGACTTCACAATGACTTAATAGGTAAGGATTGGTTTATGACTTTGCTTGATATTGAAGAATATATAAAAATTAAAGATAAAGTATTTGAGGACTATGAAGATAGGGAAGCTTGGAATAGAAAGGTACTTATAAATATTAGTAAAGCAGGATACTTTTCAGCAGATAGAACCATAGCTCAATATAATGAAGAAATTTGGAAGTTAAAATAATAGATAAATTTTAATATGTTATTATTTATAATTTTGGTATAGTTATAAATAGTAAAATAAATAATAGTGAGGAACAACTACCTCACTATTATTTTAATAAAATTTTGTTATATAATGATTTTTTGAAAGCTTTTAATTGAGATATATTATGAGTGTTGTATAACATTCCAACTAATATTAATACAAGTCCTAATCCAATACAAAGACCTTCTATAAAGTCTGGCAATAAATTAAATCTAGAGGATATTAACCAAATGAAATTTAGTAGTAATCCGAAATAAGTATAATTGTTAAATGTTTTCATAAATATCTCCTTTATAAATAGATTTAATAATTATATGCTTAAAAGCTCGTCCATTTTATTTTTATTTGTAGGAATAATTCTGCAGTTTGGAGAAGCATATGGTGTATAATATATGTCTAAATTTTTTTTTGGTGATAAATGTGCTTGGAAATTTTTTGATGATCTATCTACAGAAATATCACTTATTACACCATGTTCAATAAATTTCTTATTAGTAACGCAATATAATAAATATTCAATTGGCTCATCCTTTAAGTCGCTTAAAAATCTTTCAGCATTAATATTGTTAATATTAAAACTGTAACGGGTTGCTTCTTTTGCTGATTTGACATCATTTTCTCCTTGTGCTCTCAAAATGTAATACCTCATTAATAAAACCCCTTTCTAATATAAAAAATATAATAATTTTTATTTGCAATATAAATAAGATTAAAAGATCCTCATATTTATATATATTACCATTTATTGGAATATAAGTAAAGGAAGTTAAAAGATTTTTATAGAAAAAGAAGAGAATATATACTTGTAATTTATACAAGTATATATTCTCTTTTTTATTTAAATATTAAAATATTATCTTCTTAAATGTAATTTTAATAATTCGTTAACAGCCAATGGAATTATCGAAATTAAAAAAACTAAAATCCAATCAGTGAAACTTAATGAGTAAACCTTAAATAGATTTGAAAAGAAGGGAACTGTAATTATTACAACTTGAATAATTATTCCTAGTAATAAAGATAGTATTAAATATTTATTAGTGAATAGACCAATTTCAAATATAGATTTTTTAGTATTTCTCATATTTAATGCAAAGAATAGTTGAGATATACTTAAAACTACAAAAGCCATAGTTTGAGCATGAATTAGTGAATTTGGATATAATTTTTCACCAAGTTTGAATGCAAATAAAGTTAGAATTCCTATAAGAAGGCCATTTATTATAAGATAAATTTTCATATGACCAGCAAATAAGCTTTCATTTGAAGCTTTAGGAGGATCATTCATAACAGAAGGATCTTTAGGATCAAACCCTAATGATAGTGCAGGAAAACTATCTGTTATTAAATTTACCCAAAGTATATGAATTGGAAGTAGAGGGCTATCCCAATTTAGTAGAATAGCAACAAAGAGTGCTATAATTTCACCAAAATTGCAAGAAAGTAAAAATATTATAGCCTTTCGTATATTATTATAAATATTTCTACCTTCTTCAATGGCATTTACTATGGTAGAAAAATTATCATCAGTTAATATTATATCGGCAGCACCTTTAGCAACATCTGTACCTGTTATACCCATTGCTACACCTATATCAGCAGCTTTTAAAGAAGGAGCGTCATTTACTCCATCACCAGTCATTGAAACTATATTACCATTGGATTTAAATGCCTTAACTATTTTAACTTTATGCTCAGGTGATACTCTTGCAAAAACTTTATAATTATTAACTACTTTATTGAAATCTTCTTGATTATAATCATCAATTTCAAAACCAGAAATACATTCATTTATATTTTCTGAAATATTTAATTCATGAGCTATAGCAAAGGCTGTGTTTTTGTAATCACCAGTTATCATTATTGGTGTAATTCCAGCAGATTTACATTTTGCTATTGAATATTTTACTTCTTCTCTAGGGGGATCAATCATTGCCATTAAACCAAGAAAAATTTGTCCACTTTCTAAGGTGTTTTTATTAATATCATCAGTATTAATATCTTTATAAGATGCAGCTAATACTCTTAGGGCAGAATCACTCATTGAATTTGCAGCATTTAAAATTAGGTTTTTGTTATCACTAGATAGAGGTTTAATTTCACCATTTATTAAAATTTTATCGCAAATTTTAAAGATAGAGTCTAGTGCTCCTTTTGTAAATACTTTATAAGCATTATCATAAAAATTTATTGTAGTCATAAGTTTTCTATCGGAATCAAATGGAAGTTCTGATACTCTAGGATGAAGTTTGTTTAATGGTTCCTTGAAAATATTATTATTATTTCCTACATCTATTAATGCGATTTCTGTAGGATCACCAGTTTTTGAAGCTTTAGTAGAAGTTGCATCATTACAAAGAACCATAGCCTCTATCAATAAATTTTCTTCATTACAGTTAATATTAATATTTTCTATATTATTTAATTTATTATTTGTAAAATATTTTTTAACAGTCATTTTATTTAGGGTTAATGTACCGGTTTTATCAGAGCATATTATATTTATAGAACCTAAGGTTTCAACAGCAGGTAATTTTTTTACAATAGCATTAAGGCTTATCATTCTTTGAACTCCAAGTGCTAGAACTATTGCAACTATAGCAGTAAGTCCTTCCGGAATTGAAGCAACAGCAAGAGAAATAGCAGTTAGGAGCATTTGAAGCCAATCTCTTCCTTGAAAAATAGAAATTATAAAAATAAGCAAACATGTAGTTATTGCAATAATCCCTAGAAATTTACCAAGCTTATTAAGTCTCTTTTGAAGAGGAGTAATATTTTTTTCATCAGTATCTAAAAGTTTTGCTATTTTTCCTATTTCTGTATCCATTCCAGTAGAAACTACAATGCCTAAACCACGCCCATAGGTAGAAAGAGTAGACATATATGCCATATTAACTCTATCACCAATTGGTGATTTTTCATCTAAAATTATTTTATCAGCATTCTTTTCAGCTGGTATTGATTCACCTGTAAAAGCAGATTCATCTATTTTTAAGTTAACACTTTCTATAAGTCTTAAATCAGCAGGAATATATCTACCAGCATCAATAATTACAATATCACCAATAACAACCTCTTCTGATGGAATTTCTATTATAGTACCATCTCTTTTAACTAAAGCTTTAGGAGTACTTAATTTAGTTAATGATTCTAGAGCTTTCTCAGCTTTGGATTCTTGAACAACTCCAATTGTAGCATTAATTACAACTACAATAAGAATAATTATTGAGTCACTAGTTTCACCCATAATTATAGAAATAATAGCAGCTACAATTAGTATATAAATCATTACATCTTTAAGTTGAGATACAAATAATTGAAATATAGTTTGTTTTGGTTTTGAAATTAGTTTATTTTCGCCATACTTTTCTAATCTAGCTTTAGATTCAATAGAGGTAAGTCCATTTAGGGTATTAGAATTTAATTCTTGTATTGTTTCTTCGATGCTTTTATTAAACCACATTTTTTCACCTCATAAATTATATAAATCAATCTAGTATATAAATTTTAAAAGAAGTTTATGTTTTTTTGTAAAAATATTATTTATGTAAAATAGCGTTTTTTTATAAGTATATTGCGTTAAAAAGGCAATATCATAGAGTGAATTATTGATATATAGTATAATTAAATTAAATATAGCAAAAATTTAGCACTATATTTTGGAATAAACTCACAAGAAAAAGTAGAAATTTATGAGGTAGTTTATAGTTTATTTATGGGAAAGAGGGGAACGTTTTAATGAGCAAACCAAATATATTATTTTATTTTTCTGACCAGCAACGATGGGATACAATTGGTTGCTATGGTCAGGAATTAGATGTAACACCAAATTTAGATAGCTTAGCAAAAGAAGGGGTTATTTTTGAAGAGGCATACACTCCACAGCCATTATGTGGACCTTGTAGAGCTATTCTTCAAACTGGTAAATATCAAAAGGAAACAGGATGTTTTAAAGATGATATAGCATTACCTCTTAACATTAAAACTATTGCTGATTATTTTACAGAAAATAATTATGATACAGCATATATTGGTAAATGGAGTTTAGCAAGTGAAGTCGCGACAAAGCCTATTTGTAGAGATTATACTATAAGTGCAATACCATTAGAAAGAAGGGGTGGATATAAGGGATTTTGGCGTGCTGCTGATATTTTGGAATTTACCTCTCATGGATATGATGGATACGTTTTCGATGAAAAAATGAATAAATGTGAATTTAAAGGGTATCGTGCAGATTGTATTACTGATTTTGCTTTAGAGTATTTAAATAGTTATAATTATGAAAAACCATTTTTTATGACAATTTCACATATTGAACCACATCATCAAAATGATAGAAGATGTTATGAAGGACCAAAAGGTTCAAAGGAAAGATTTAAGAATTTTAAATTACCCATAGATTTAATTGCTTTAGGTGGAGGAAATGCTACAGAAGAATATGCAGATTATTTAGGATGTTGTAGAAGTTTAGATGATAATTTAGGTAGAGTTATAGATAAACTTAAAGATAAGGGACTATATGAGAATACAATTATAATTTACTCTTCAGATTACGGTTCTCATTTTAAAACTAGAAATAGAGATAGGAATTTAAATGGAGCAGATGATTATAAACGCTCTTGCCATTCAGCATGTCTTCATGTTCCTTTAATAATTTCAGGACCAGGCTTTAAAGGTGGAAAAAGAATAAAGGAGTTAGTAAGTATAGCAAGTCTTCCAAAAACTTTTTTAGCTATGGCAGACATTAAGGCAGAAGATGAAATTATAGGTGAAAATTTAAAAGATGTAGTAGATGGAAAATTTAAATATAGAAGTAATGAAATATTTGCACAAATAAGTGAAAGTAGAGTTGGTAGATGTATTCGTACTGCTGATTATTTGTATAGTGTATATGCACCAGATAAAAATGGATATGATTTTGCAGAAAGTGATATTTATGAAGAAGATTTTTTATATGACCTAAAAAAAGATCCTTATGAATTAAATAACTTAGTTAAAGATCCAGATTATGAAGAAGTAAGGGAAGAACTTGCAAACAAATTAAGACATTATATAGTTAAAGCTGGCGAAGAACTTCCAGAGATAATAAAAGCAAGATAATGATAAGCTATTTTAAAATATTAATTTATAGGTATAATATATAAAGAATAAATAGAATCTGTTAAGCTGATATGAAAAAATAGCTTGATTTTTCATAGAATTGCTCGCTCTTTGAAAATTATATAAG